>JBFXJV010000130.1:0-8505 GCA_050174515.1 Methylocystis sp. | reverse complement strand
CGCATGTTCTGCCGACTGAAGGACTTCAGGCGCATCGCCACGCGCTACGATCGAAGCGCGACTAACTTTCTCGCAGCCGTCTGCATCGCGGCGACAATCAGCTATTGGTTATGAGTCTGGGCCCTAAGGCGTCGACTCTATCGTGACAAGATTTAGAGGAATTTTCTATGGAAACTATTCTCGAACCGTTGCTGAAGGTTGGCGGAATCACCGGCCTCGTTATAGCTGTTTTCTATCTTATTTACCGGCAAATTCTGTCGCTGAGCATTTTTTCAAAATTAGGCGCTACTCAGACATTCGTCGTCATTACCGCCGTCGCCTTTCTGGTTTGGTCGGTCGCGATGTCGGCCCTTTTTTTAAGCAACAACGGATCACTTGCCGTTATCGCGGGGCAAGGTAATTCCGTTCAGCAGAACGTTCGCAACAGATAAAGTCATTAAATTATCGAAGGCAATTGGATGAATTTGGTCGGCACTCCCTCTCGAATCGCAGGCATCTGTGCGATCGCGCTTGTTACTCTTCTTGTGGCTATTTCACAAAGTATTGACGCGGAGAGCCCTTCTGGCAATGCAAACGCAATTTTGGTCGGTCCGTGTAATATTTCTCAGCAGAATATTGCGGCATCAGGCGAGTCAACCATTATTAATGAAATAGAATGCACGCCCCAAAAACCCGAAGATAGCTTCTTGCTCCGCTATCTCTGGCTTGACGCGACAACATCTTCATTCCTAGTTGCTGGCCGTTTCGATCCGGCTTTGGCGCGTCTTCTTCCCGAAACCCCCATAGTAATTGACAATCCAGTTTTTCGAAAACTTAGAGATCTCGTGAAGAGGTTTGGTCGTTCGGACCAGAAAAAAGATGACGGTTATATATATACGGTTTCCGCGAAGGGATCCAACGCTATGAGCGCAAAATGGACGCCTTCGGATGAGCGCAGCAAATTGCGCGTCTACGCCGGCGAAGAAAATATCGTGTGGCCCGACGTATATGCACTGCATACGGTTTTCAAAACAAATGCATGGCCTTCGGATTACTACATGTCGTATATAGGTGACAGTGTAGGGTGGAATAGACCAGAAAGAGATGTCAATTTTCAAAATGAAGTGATTTCTTGTACTCGAATTTATAAATTTATTTCGTTGGAAATGCTGAATAACTATTGGATTTATATGAGAAAGCTAGATGAAGTGATATCGCGTAAGAAATTAAAGCATGATGTTGTTAAAGATGAAGGCGTTAGCTTTGATTCTCTAAAAAACAAAACTATTGAGGCTATGCGTTATTTTGGCGAACGGGGATGGCCGGAAGATTTTCTCCTCGCTTACGGCCGCTCACCAGACGGCTGCGGAGGTGGTCCCGACTTTGGTTTCTACGCCGTACCGAGAAGGCTTTTCACGTTGGTTGCAGTGATTGAGCCTCGCCGAAAGGATTTGCAGATCGAACATGTAAGCTACTTAGCTGACTCGAGAGAATCATTGAGAAAACTGGAGGAGCCAAGTGAACCCCGAGACTCGCCGCCCGGAGTCATTTCAGTCAAGAGGGGTGAAATGGCAGTCATTCCGTTAAGAATTGAGCTTCGATACGACATGGACGGAGGCGTGACAGACTCGAACACCTTCAGCAAAGTCTATGACAACTTGAATGCTGCCAACAAAGTCTATGACAGGATTAAAAGCTTGAAGCTCTCCACGCTGAAATTTACTAGTCGAGAAAGTTACGACACCCTCCGTCAGCCGCCGCCGCCGTTGCGGACGGAGTTTTCGAAATCAGTTTCGTCTTTTCGACCTCCAGAGGCGCTTGATGTTACCCCAACGTACCTTTTTGGTACCTCTCTTTATCTGAACACCCTCAGGATAATGGGATCGGACGTTCGCGTTCGCAGGGCGCCTGCCGCCGCCGTGGGCTTTATCGGCTATACTGAGACGGGGTCCTGTCCGTTCCTATTCGTGTCGAATGGCGTTGATGAGCCAAGCCGCGTCGGCCGGGTTTTGGTCGGCGCGAATAAATGGAACTTGGCGCGAACCGAGGAAATTGAACTACCGCGGGGAACACGGTCACTCTTCATCAGCGAGCAGGAGCCGGAGGTGACATTCATGGAGACAATAAGCATCAAAGACTCTTCGTCGGGAGAGGAGCGTTTGATCGCGTCGAATATCGTCCTTCACCCTGGTGACGCTCGACAATTTACAATACCGGCTGAATTCTCGGGGAAAATCACTCTTAGAGTGCGAGGATATTATGAGCCCTTGCGCCTCGAAGAGTTCGTGGAAGGCGCTCCTGAACCCAACTCCCACGCGCCGGATTAGTGCCTAATGCGGAACGAGACGCGTGAATGTCCGCCTCCATCCTCGAATACGAGGAAACGTGACCGCTGCGCAATTCTCCAGAAAAATGCCGCCAATGGAGGCCGCTAACGCTTCGGCGTAGACGTTATCAACGAAATCGGCGCAAAAAAACCGGCCATCCCGCCTGCAGCCAAAAGTCTGCGTTCCCGCCGAATCAAACGAAGACGCTGCCAAAAAGGCGGGCCGCCCCTTTACCCCGCCCCTTCCAACAGCCGCGCCGCGGCGGCGCGCGCCTCTTCGGTGAT
The DNA here is from genome assembly GCA_050174515.1 of Methylocystis sp. Lineage (GTDB taxonomy): Bacteria > Pseudomonadota > Alphaproteobacteria > Rhizobiales > Beijerinckiaceae > Methylocystis. The sequence goes on along the minus strand of JBFXJV010000130.1, from coordinate 5,915 downwards.
CGCGGCGCCTGTCAGCATGCGGGCGATTTCCTCGCGCCGCTCGCCTTCCGCCGGCACGGCGACGCTGGTCGCGACGCGCTTCTCCTTGCCGGGGTTCATCAGCGCGCCCTTGCCGATCCGCAGAAGCTGGACCTTCAGCGTCAGCATGAAGCCCGCGAGTTCGCCGTCCGACGCGACGTCCATTGGCCGCAACATCAGCGCTTGCCGCCCGTCGACTGGGCGGAGATGAGGCTGCGGAACAGCGCGATGTGCTTTTGCGGCATGGCGTCTTTCTCCGCGCACTCGAGTTGGCTCCAGTGGGCGACGACCCAGCGGTCGAGCGACTCGAGGAGCGACATCGTCGAATCGATCAGCAATGATTGCGGCAGATCGGTCCGCACGACGCCCAGCGCCTGGCCGCGCGCGATGATCAACGTGACCCACTCTCTTACCGCTCTAAAGAGCCGCCCGGTCGCCGATCCCTGCCTTGGATCGCTGCGCAGGCGATAGAACATGCCGCCGAATTGCACGAGCCAGGCGTTTCTGTCGACGACCGCGATGGCGCGTCGATAGAGCTCCTCGAAGGTGTCCCAGAACGTCTCCGCATCGAGCGCCGCCGGATCAAAGCCGCCGATCTCCTTGAAGAGGACCGCCAGCGATCGCTCGATCATCGTCGTGAAGAGATCGGCCTTATCGTCGAAATAGTAATAGAGCGAGCTTTTGCTCATTCCCGATTTTTCGAGAATGCGATTGAGCGAAGCGCCGTCGAAGCCATGCGCGGCGAACTCCTCCGCGGCGCTCTCGAACAGGCGCTTCTGGCGTTCGGCGTCGAGCTTGTCGAGGCGGCGACTCATAGCATTGACCATAGCCCATCCTTGCAGTACAAATCATGCTGTGTACCACTGGTACATACTTAAGTTTGGATTGATCGTCGCTGGGCGCCGGGCAGGCGTCCCGAAACGAAAGGAAGTCGCGATGAAGATTGCCATTAGTGGCGCGGGGATCGCCGGGGCGACGCTGGCCTATTGGCTGCTGCGCGCCGGGCATGAGCCGCTGATGATCGAGCGCGCCCCGGCGCTCAGGACGGGCGGCTACCTCATGGACTTCTGGGGAGTCGGCTATGCGGTCGCCGAACGAATGGGCGTTCTCCCCGCCGTGCGTCAGGCCGGCTATCAGGTTGGGGAGGTTCGTTTCCTCGCCGACGACGGCCGCAAGGTCGGCGGCTTCGCCGTCGACGCGCTCCGCGATTTGATCGGGGGACGAATGACGAGCGTGGCGCGAGGCGATCTGGCGGCGGCGATCTATGGCTCGATCGACGGCCGTGTCGAAGCGATCTTCGACGACCAGATTTTGGCGATCAATGAGCATGATGACGGCGTGCAGATCGCGCTGCAAGGCGGCGCGAAGCGTGACGCCGATATCGTCATCGGCGCCGACGGGCTGCACTCGCGCGTGCGCGAATTGATCTTCGGTACCGAGGACCGCTTCGAAAAGGACCTTGGCTATCGGTTCGCCGTGTTCGAGACCGCCGGCTATGAGACGCGAGACGAGAACGCCTATGTCATCCATGCCGCCACGTCGCGCCAGATCGCGCGCTTCGCGCTCCGCGACGGCCGAACGCTTTTCCTGCTCGTCTTCAGAAGCGAACTCTCGAACGGCGCCGATCCGAATGGTCCGGCGGAAACCCGCGCCCTGCTGAAAAGGATCTTCGGCGACGCGGGATGGGAGTCGGGCCGTATCCTCGCGGCGATGGAAAGCGCCGATGATCTTTACTTCGACCGCGTGAGCCAGATACGCATGCCCTCCTGGAGTCGCGGGCGAATCGCGCTCGTTGGCGATGCGGGCATGGCGGTGTCTTTTCTCGCTGGCGAAGGGGCCGGGCTCGCGATGACCGAGGCCTATGTGATGGCGGGAGAGATTTCGCGCGCGTCAGGCGATTATGCAAAGGCGTTTGCTACCTATGACGCCCGGCTACGCCCCTTCATCGAGGGCAAGCAGCATGCCGCCGCGAACTTTGCCTCCACCTTCGTGCCGCAGACCGAGTTTGGGATTTGGCTCCGCAATCAGGCGACGAAACTGATGGCTTTGCCCGGCGCCGCCAATCTCATGTTGGGCAAGAGCCTCAGCGATGATTTTGCTTTGCCCGACTATGCGTGATCGAGGCGCGAGAGAGACTTATCGGCGTCACGCTGAGCGTTGGTCCACATTCCGATTTCGGATCGCCCGACGATCACGCTTCCGTTCGAACGCGCCTCTTGGAGCAAACGGTCGCGGAAAGTCTCGATATCGACCTCGTCGGCCGTCGCCACGCCCATCTTCACCATGGTCGGTAGAAGGCTTTCGACAATATCGCCCACTCCGATCAGCCACTCTCCGGCCTTGGAATCGCCCGCGACGAAGGTGTGCAGTCGCATCGTGGGAGGAGGGAGGTCCGCTTCTGTGAAAACAGAGTGGGCTCTGTCCAAGAAGTTCCAGGACTGGCCGCTCAACTGTGTCGTGTCAATGATCCAACGACAGGCTCGCTCGTAAAGCGGCGCGAGAGGAAACGACCGAAAGAAAGTCCAATCGGGTTCATGAAAGACGAGCAGGCCTCCTTGGACCAAATGCCGAGCCAGCCCACGCAACATCGCCGAGGGGTCAGCTTGAAACGGGAGCACATACCGGCCGATCGCCGCGTCAAAGCGCTGTTCGAAATTCATCTCCGCAGGGTCGCCTTCTCGGAATTGAACGTTACGAAGACCTCGCTCCTGGGCCGCCATGGTCGCCGCTGAAACCGCGGCGGGCGCCTTGTCGACGCCAATCACGATTCCTGTCTCGCCAACGAGTTCAGCCGCGAGAAACGCGACGTCGCCGGCGCCGCTGCCGACGTCGAGCACGCGCATGCCTTGCGCAATGCCCGCTTCGCGCAGGAACTGCCTTGTAACTGGCTCAAGGAAACGCGCCTGGGCGCGAAGGCGATTGAGCTCGTGATCGGAGTGGCCGAGGACGTAGGGAGGATTCGAGTCTCTGTTGTCGTTGCTCATCGACGAGTCCTCGGCGTTGTTAAACGACACAATTCAACGGCCGCCGGCCGTAACGATCTTTGAAAAAGGCGACAGAACATCAATTCGCTCGTCTGCTGCGCCAGCTCTTCATGCGCTTACGCCGAATTCGGATATCACGAAGTCGCGGGTGATTTCGAACAATCGCTCGTGGCACTTTGCGTTGCCATGAAGCCCGTCCTCCGCAAGCAGCGGGCCCATGTCTTCATTTTGAAGAATGGAGAAGAAATCGAGTATTCGGGCGCCCTGCGCCTTCGCAACCGCAACCAGCTCATTTGAATAGGCGGCGGCGTCTTGGAGCAAATAATGGGCGTCGGTTCCGGAAAACGGCGTCGTGCGAGTCTCGTCGAAGGGAATGCCTGTCATCACCACCGTCTCGGATATCGCCTTCGCAGAGGAGATAAGCTCGCCCATCATGCCTCGGAATTGCTCTATCGAAACCGCGTTTGAAGCTTCTCGCCCGCCATCACGGCGGCTGTCGTTGAAACCAGGATAGACCATGATCAGATGTGGTCTTCGAGCTGCCGCCTCCAAAGGGAGCCGTTGAATCAAACTCGGCGTTTGCTCTCCCCAAATCCCAAGATTGTACATGCGATTCCTTGCATCAATCGAATCGTGCCAAAGCCTGAGCCGATTTACAAATCCGCCACATTCCTTGTCCGCTGTTCCGTAAATTGTGCTTGAACCAAAAATAACGATGCGTCGCGGAGGCATATCTGGCCCTCCCTTCATTTGGCGACGGGCGTAGCAAGACACCAATCGCCATTGCATCTTGTTGGTCAGGGAGCTTTGTCGGACGCACTGATCTTGGAGGTCGATAAGACGGCATACGTCAACGCCTCATAGTCGGCCCGCTTCAATCAAAGGCCCACATCGCTGTCGGCGCAGCAAACGCGAGAACTCGTCCAATTCAAGCCTGCCTGGAATCTCCAAGCGAGGGAGACAGAATATTTCGTCGTCAAAAGATGCGGCGCGGAACTCCGTGGTAACCCCTGCGGCGTAGCCGCCCTGAACCGCTGACGCAACAACCTCCTCATTGTAAGCTCCAAATGGATAGGCCAGCACATTTGCGAAGGAAGCGACGCGCGCCTGAAGATCCAGCCTCGCAGATGTGAGTTCCTGATTGAGCTCGATTGCCGAGCAGTCCGTTAGACAAGGGTGGCGCTGTGTATGGCCGCCGAAGGCGACGCCCTCCCGGGACAGTTCCGATATCTCTGTCCAATCCATCAACGGCGCCGGATTCCCATATCCCGCGTCCCATTCGGCTACGCCACCCACATGTCCAGAAACAAGGAAGACCAGCGCAGAGAAGTCGAAACGCCTGAGTATGGGCCACGCTGTCGTGTAAAAATCTTTGTATCCGTCATCAAACGTGATCAGGATGGGCCGACCAGGCAAGGGCGTGCGCGTGCGGCGCGATTCCAGCCAATATTCAATGGAGACGGAACGGTAACCGTGTCTCCTAAGCCACGCCATTTGCGCCTCAAATCGGTCCGGGCTTAACCGGTATGGCTCCAATTCATCCGGCCCGTTGTCCGCAATTCGATGATACATCAATATTGGCAGATGTTGCGTCGACTCAGTCTCCTCTGCCTGCAATCGGGTCGTAATGGCGCCATTCCAAATTACGCCTCTCTCAACAAATGGGTCCAACTCTTCGTCGATCGGCTCGTATGCTACGCTGCCGACCAAGCTAGCGGGCGCATCCGCCGTCCGTTTGCGATAGCGCACAATGCGATATAATGAGGTCCGGACTTCATGCTCTGCCTCAAAATATCCGCTCGCTTCAACTCGAGCGCTTATTGTCCTCGCTGCGAAGGCATGGCCCGACCAATCAAATCCGGTCTCATCCGGGTCGTCGACGACATGGTTGGAATGGGCCAGCAACAGCGCGCCGCTCGGGTTGAGCGCTCCCGCCAAGCGCTCAATCGTACGATCGAGGTCTGCGATATTGGGAACGTAATACAGCACTTCAGTGCAGACGATCAGGTCGTATGGGCCGGTGATGGGATCGCGGAGGAGGTCGGACTGGCGAAAGGACACGTTTTCGCGCTCCGCGCAGCGCTCGCGAGCACGCTCGATCGCTACTGAAGAAATATCAGTTGCTTCAAGCCTTCGCACTCTTTCGGCAAGTAAATGCGTGAGATGCCCTTCCCCGCACGCAAGCTCAAGCGCCGCATCGAAGACATCTGGCGCCACCAAGCTCACTATACGCTCGCGTTTGCGCGTTTCGTAGGCGCTGTCATAGCGCCACGGATCCGGAGCAGCGAATACCGCATTCCAGTAGCTTATGGCGTCAGCATGATTCATTTCGAACGATGAATTTGCCGACTCAGACTCGTGCATATACGGGGCAAGGCCAGCTTTCCGGAGGGCGGACCACACAACAGCCTTCTCCGCCTCTCCGAGAACCTCCGCACGCCGCCAAAACCACTTACAATTTTCAGGCTGCGTAAGAAACCGCCGATAGCCGTCACGCCAAAAATGTGGCCGCGCCTCCAAATAGATTGCGCGAACGAGGGCCGCATGGCGGGCAAAGTCGATAACGTTTTGTAACGTCTGCCGCTTGGGCGTCTCGGAAGTGCGGCAAAGATATACGACATCGGAAATTATGGAAATCCGGTCGGTATGAGCAAGCAGCGTAGCAATGAAGACCGGGTCTTCGCCGTCCGAAAGATCTGGGTAGAAAGCCCTCGTCCGACGAACGAACGCCATATCGATCAGGAAGGTAGTATGCCACCATGGAACCCATAAGTCTGGCGCTTCATCAAGCGCAACGCGGTGCCGGTCGGGAATTTGGTCAGTAGACGCGCCTGGGTCGCCGCCATTGTCGAGGCCGTGCGGGCTCAGGTTAGCCATGCTTCCCTTCACTAAAGGAACCCCGTCTTCCTTGGC
>JBFXJV010000129.1:0-8536 GCA_050174515.1 Methylocystis sp. | reverse complement strand
AAGGACGGCGCCGCCGGGATAGCCGAAAATAATCTCCACGCCCTGGTCCTTCAGGGCTTCGACCACCATTTCGGCGCCGGTCATTTCCTTCGACATTGTCTTTTTCCGTCTTGCTACTCGCGGCGGGCGACTAGGATCTTTCGTGTTTCGGGCAACAAAAAAGGCCCTCTTGGGGCCTTTGGTCAAGCGCCGCTGGCGAAGGCCGGGCCTAGCCCCGCTCCGCTCCTGGCGCTTCAGATACGAGAATGGCGCGCATATGCGTTCCCTCTTTCGCGCGCGACGTTACGGGAGGCGCGACGGATAATCAAGGGCCGGAGCGCAGCGCCGACCGCCCTTCCTGGCGGGCGATCCATCCGCCCGCCGCCGAGATCGAGCCATCCTCACGCGCCTTCCGCCGCCAATGCCCGTTTCACCCCCTCGTCCGCCGCCATCATGTCGTGATGTTTCTGGACGCTCGGAAAATTCGTCAGCCCGTCATCCAGCATCGACGCCGCCCAGCGCTCCATCGGAAACACATAGGCGTCGAGATAGCTCCGCTTATCGCCGATCATGAAGCGGCGCCCGGCAAGATGCGCGTCGAGAATGTCGAGCTTGCCGCGCACCAGCGCGCTGGCGGCGTCGCGCACGTCGTCCAACGCCTCCTTCGTCCGGGCGCGCGTATAGCGATGGGGAGAGAACAGCGGGAAAAAGGCGGGATGGAGATCGCCGGTGATAAAGGAAGACCAGCGGTCCGCCTCGGCTTCTTCTCGCGGCGAACCGCCAGCATCGATCGCCGCTTTCGGGAAACGGCGGGCAAGGTAGCTCAAGACGGCCGCGGCCTGGGTCAGGATCCAGCCTTCGCCGGTGTCGAGCGCCGGCACGGCGCCCGCCGGATTGATTTTCAAATATTCCTTGTCGCCGAACGCGACTGCTTCAGTCTCGTAAGGTTCGCCGATCCATTCGAGAACGATATGCGGCGCGAGCGAACAGGCGCCGGTGTGATAATAAAGTTTGACCATCAGGGCCTCCGATTGAGCGCGTCGCTCATAGAATAGGGCGGCCGACCGCAGGGGTTGCGGCTATCCTTCGCCGCAGTCGAGAATCCAGGTCTTGTCGCAAAGGGCGACATAGAGGCGCTCCTGGCCGAGCGCTGCGCCGAGTTCGCTGGCGAGTTCGTTCAGCATCGCCTCGATCTCTGCGTCGGGCAGGTCGCCGAGATAGGCGTGCACGGCTTCGCCGGTGAAAATCGCGACCGGTTCGCGGTCCGAGCCGACCGAGCCGTCTTCCTTGCGCCAGGCATAGGTCACCTCGCCGCGGGTAAACATGCCGGAGAGCGCGGGCTGCCCCGCTTCGACGCGCCGGCGCATCCAGGCGCGGGCGCAACGCACCGCCTCCGAGACGTCATAGACCCGCCCCTCCGCCTCCCAGCCCTCGCGCAGGCCGACGGTGATGCGGAAATCCCGCCGCGGCCCGCGCGAGCCGTCAACGAGGCGATAGATGGGCTTGATCATGCGGCTCCGCCCCTCGCCGTCGGCGCTCCTTGCGCCCTATTGCGCCGCGACTGACGTGTGTCGCGTCTCGTCGCCGCGGCCGGCAAGCAGCCCTTCGATAGAAATGTCCTCGTCGAACTCGTCCCAATGCAGCCCTTTGCAGCTGATCTCGTAAGCGAGGCGCTGCGCCGGCGTCGCGTGCAGAAGACGCGGGAACCAAACGAGGAGCACGCCGAGCGTGCGTCCGTCGGACAGCTCGACCCACATGCTGTCGTCGTCAAAGCGCAGAGACTTAGCCGAAATGCACATGGTTTAGCGGCCTGATACGCGCAATGGCGTCGAAGTCGCGATCATTGTGGACGAGCGTCGTCGACTCGTCCATTGCGATTTGCGCGATGCAGCAGTCGACGAGGCTGCGGATCGTTGTTCCCTGACGCCGAAGATCAAAATAGATGCGGGCCGCTTCTCGCCATGTCGCGATGGAGGGATCGATCAATCGAATCTTCGCAAGGTAGTCAGAAAGGCGACGCCAATCTTCCTCGTCCTTCGCGCCGGCCAACAGCTCCATTTCGGTAAAGCGGGCGACGACAATCTCGCGAGCACCGGCGAACTCAAGAAGCTCCTGCGCGCGAGCGCCCGTCCGGTCGCGAACCGAGGCGATGAGGACCGAGGCGTCAGCCAGGATCATGCCGAACCGGGCTCAGCGCTTTGGGATCGTACCCTTCGTAAAACTCGACCTTCCCGACAAGATCGAGCAGCGCCGCATTCTTGCGACGTATATCGAGAGCGCCTTTGAGAATGCGCTCGACGGCCGCGCGGTCGTCCGTCTCGCCGGTCGCGGCGCGGGCGGCGTCGACGAGAGCGTCCTCGATTTGCAGCGTCTTGGTCATACCGCCCAAAATACAACCCGACGACGTAAGTGTCGATGGCGACGAACGGGCATCGGGGCGATCGGGTCAAAGGGTTCCTCATCCCGAGGAGCGTGCGCAGCACGCGTCTCGAAGGGCGAGGAAGCCCGTTTTCGCGTTTGTTTTACTCACCCGAGATTCCCTTGGGGGAACCGCTCACCCTTCCAGCAACCGCCGCGCGATGACCTGCGCCTGAATCTCCGCAGCGCCCTCGAAAATATTGAGGATGCGGGCGTCGCAGAGCACGCGCGACACGGGATATTCCAGCGCAAAGCCATTGCCGCCGTGAATCTGCAAAGCGTTATCCGCCGCCGCCCAGGCGACGCGGGCGCCCAGGAGCTTGGCCATGCCGGCCTCGAGGTCGCAGCGCTTGCCCTCGTCCTTCTCGCGCGCGGCAAAATAGGTGATCTGGCGGGCGACGTGAATTTCGACCGCCATCGAGACGATTTTGTTGAAGACGCGCGGGAAGGAGAACAGCGGCTTGCCGAACTGGATGCGCTCCTTGGCGTATTTCAACCCGAGGTCGAGCGCGCATTGGGCGACGCCGAGCGCGCGCGCCGCCGTCTGGATGCGAGCCGATTCGAAGGTCTCCATGAGCTGCTTGAAGCCCTTGCCCTCCTCGCCGCCGAGAAGGTTTTCCGCCGGCACCTCGAAATTGTCGAAGCCGATCTCGAATTCCTTCATGCCGCGATAGCCGAGCACTTCGATCTCGCCGCCAGTCATGCCCTTGGCGGGGAACGGGTCCTCGTCAGTGCCGCGCGGCTTCTCGGCAAGCAGCATGGAGAGGCCCTTATAGCCCTTCTCGTTCGGATTGGTGCGCACGAGCAGCGTCATCACATCGGCGCGCACCGGATGGGTGATCCAGGTCTTGTTGCCGAAGACCCTATAGACGTCGCCCTCCAGCGTCGCGCGGGTGCGCAGGCCGGCGAGGTCGGAGCCATTGTTGGGCTCGGTGAACACCGCGGTGGGCAGGATTTCGCCGGTGGCGATCTGCGGCAGATATTTCTCCTTCTGCGCCGGCGTGCCGCCGACGAGGATCAGTTCGCCGGCGATTTCGGAGCGCGTGCCGAGCGAGCCGACGCCGATATAGGCGCGCGACAATTCCTCCGAGACGACGCACATGGCGATCTTGCCCATGCCCGAGCCGCCATATTCCTCAGGGATGGTCAGGCCGAAAACGCCAAGTTCGGCGAGGCCTGAGATGACGCTGAGCGGGATATATTCGTTCTTTGCGTGCCACTCCTGCGCATAGGGCGTGACATTGTCGAAGGCGAATTTGCGCATCTCGCTGCGGATCGCCTCCAGCGTTTCGTCGAGGCCCGAGGCGCCGATGGTTTCCGCCGCGGCGTGGTGATCGATGAGTTCGGCGAGGCGGGCGCGGTTCGCCGGCGTATTGCCGGTAAGGATCAGCCGGTCGACGCAGGCGGGACGCCGTTCCGCGATCTGCTGGCTTGAAAGCCCGAAATCGCTCAGCCGGACGATCTCGCCCTGGCTCATCGGAATGCCGCCGTTGATCTGCGCGAGGAATTCCGCGAAGCCGATCTGATTTAAAAGCTCCTCGGTCTCGCCGTAAGCGCCGTCGGCGGAGAGGCGCTCGGCGTAGTCGATGAGTTCGCGCAGCCCCTGCACATAGGTCGCGAGCCAGGCGAGCCCGTGCGCCGCGTGCTGATCCGCCTCGAAGAGATCATTGGCGATCTTGCCGTCGCGGGAGACGCGGGCGCGCACAGAGGCGAGCGCGTCCTTATAAAGCGCCTCGACGGCGGCGAGCGCCTCTTTCGCGTCACTCGTCCAATCGGCGGCTTCAAGTTTCGTCGCGACGGCTGCGGTCATTTCACTTTCCAGGGGTGAAGGGGCGCACCTTTGGGCGCAGGACAAATTCGCGCCCTACATGCCGCCATTTCGCCCGCCGCGCAACCGGACCCGGAGCGGCGCAGCATCTCCGTTTGAATTCCCGCTTTGGGCGGAAAGCGGAACTCTTGGTTGGCGGACGGGACGGCGGCTTCGCGCCAATTCCCGGCGATCGCGAGAAGCCTGCGCGTCAACAGCGGCGCGTCCGAGCGGCTAAACGGCCACACGGACGTTCCAACAACCCGTAACCTGCCGGCCCTTAGGCTGCGAGGTCCGTCATCGAGCCGCCGCAAAAATCCGTTGGATCGTCATTTGCAGGAGGCTCACCCATGCTTTGGCCATGCTTGGCGATCTGGGATCTTCCTCTAAAGGCCAAGCTGATAAGCTTTCAGCTTCACGACGCGGAATCGCCTGGGTTGCGACGTCGCTCACCGCAGAGCCGATCTTGCGTGTGGTTTCTGAGGAAGCGTTACGCGTTGGCGGTTTGACGGCAAGACTGGTCGGCGGGCGGCCTTTAAAAACGAAGCGTCGACGCGCCTCGTGGTAAGAAGGATCGGGACCATGGAAATTGACCCACATCCTCTCGAGCTCCTCCGCGCGATAATCCGCCAGCGGCTTGGCGGAGTCGTCCTCTAATCGCCGACTGAATTTCTCCAGAATGCGGGATTTGTGTTCGGGGGCCTTCGCGAGCCTCGTTGCGCGCAGCTTCAGCTCTTCCTCAAAGATCTCGACATCTTCTCCAAAGACATCGTCGAGAAAACCAATCTCTAAAGCCGTTCGTGCGCCAAGGGGCTGGCAGGTTTGGGTGAGTTCAAGCGCTTTCGCCTGTCCGACGCGCTTCGGAAGCAAATAGGTCCAGTATTCGGAACCGTAGAGTTCTCCCATTCCACGATAATGAGGGTTGAAGACAACGCCGGGCCGCGAAAAGACGCGATCGGCCGCCAACGCGAGGATCGCGCCGCCCGCTCCGGCGTTGCCGCGAATTCCTGCGATCACGATATGCGACATCGTGTTGATGACTTCATGGACCAAATCATCCATGGCGTTGATGTTTTGCCAGGACTCCTCGGCTGGGTCAGCGCTCGCCTCGATCACGTTCAAATGAATGCCATTCGACCAGAAATCGCGGCCGCCTAGCAGCACGATGACTCTGGTTGGGCGTGACCGGGCGTATAGGAAAGCGTCGCGCAGACGCTTACACTGCGTCGTGCTCATCGCGCCATTATAGAAATCGAACGAAAGATAACCGACCTTATCCTCTTCGCGATAGACGATTTCTCTGAAGGTGCGATGATCGACCGGCGCGTCGATCGGCAGCGGCTTTTCGGGCACGCCACGAAGCAAAGGGCCCAATACATGGGTTGCCGGCAGTTTTACGCCGGCGACGGCGCAGAGGTCTTCGGCGCATAGTCCGCAGCCAGCGCCTGTCTGAGCGATGCTGCAGATTTCCCTGCGCCCCTTCAGGTCATTCTTGGCCTTCAGATGAGAAATCCATACGGCGCCGTCGACGGCGCCGACGCAGATTGCGCCGTCACGCCGCGCAAGGATTTGGCCGGGCGATCCTCTAAGGCGATCCTCTTTATGTGCGCCATAAAGGAAGCAGTCTATGCCAAGCAGCGTGCTCAGGACGCCCGGCGCGCTGTCGGCCGCGCGCACTTTCCTTAAGATTGTTGCGGCCGTGTCCCGCGTCCAATCAATGGCGCGGTCGGATTGCTTCATCGGCGGACGAAGGCGGCCGCGCGCGTATGACGTGGCCTCGGACAGAGGCTCTGGCCGCCAGCCGCCGGACTGAGCTTCGCCCGTCTCGATCCGCGCAATCGCTTCAAGCACTCCAGACAAGGCGGCGTCGGTGACTGGGCCGCGATATAGGCTGCTCTTCGTCGGCGGATCGGAGTCGAGAGCGAATTCGTAAGACGCCCAAATCGGGCCGGCGTCGAAATCCTCGGCGGCCTCCAGGACGGTGACGCCCCACGCCCTTTCGTCGTTACTGATGGCCCAATCCAGCGACGATGGTCCTCGATCGCCTTTGATTCCGGGATGCACGATTAAACAACGATGACGCGCGTAAACTTCTTCAGGCACCGCGATCTTCAACATCGGCGCGATAATCAGATCCGGAGCATGCCGCTTAGCGGCTTCGATCATCTCCGCGCCGTTGGCGACGACGCTGACCTGAATTTCATGCCCGCGATCGACAAGTTCGACGAATAGCCGCTGGCTGAGGCTATTATGAGCTGAAGTCAAAAAGAGTATGCGCACGGGATCCTCCCATGTTCTGGTTGGTTCAGGCTGAATGAAACTGTTTGCGCCGACTGAGCCTGTGCGGCTGGATCAGGCGTCTAGAGTCGACCGGAAGCGCGCTCGGTAGTCGGCTGGACTAGCGTCGAACAGGCGTTGAAAGGTGCGTCGCATGCGCTCGGCGTTTCCAAAACCACATTCTCTTGAGATCGTTTCGATCGATGAATTCGTGTGCTCAAGCTTGGCGCGCGCCGCGTCCGCGCGCGCACGTTCGGCGAATTCGGCCGGCGTCTGACCAGTCTCATTGCGGAACAGGCGCGAGAAACTGCGCTCGCTCATCGCCATGCGATCAGCCAGCGCGGGGACGCTCAGGTCTCCCTCAGGATGGGCCAGCATCCATGTCTGAAGTTCGCTGACGTCCGCCCGTAAAGGCTTTTCCAGAACGCTTGTATGGCCCCTGAACTGCGATTGACTGCCCGGCCGTCTCGGAAACACGAGCAGCGCGCGTGCGACCCCAAGCATCAATTCCCTTCCCAGATCCTCCTCGACCAGATTTAGGGCGAGGTCGATACCGGCTGTGATGCCTCCCGACGTGTAGACATTCCCATCGCGGACAAAGATGCGGCTCGCGTCGACTTCGACCGATGGATACGCCTTCGCGAGACGGTCTGCATATGTCCAATGGGTTGTCGCGCGCCTGCGGTCTAAGAGGCCTGCTCGCGCTAGAATAAACGCGCCAGTGCAAATCGATACGATCCGCCGCGTCCTGGGAGCGATCGACTGCACCCATCCTAGGAGCGCAGAGTCTTCGGTGATGGCTTCGCAACCCATCCCGCCGACCACGACCAGTGTGTCCAATCCCTCAACCATCTCGCTGTAGCTATGTGAGGCGACGATCTGAAGTCCGGACATCGTCAGGATAGATCCCGCCTCTTGAGCGATCACGACGGATTGATAGGCCGGCGGCTTTCTTAACACGCTCAACATAAGGTTGGCCCAATGGAAGGTTTCGAACGGACCTGAAAGATCAAGGCTTTGGCAATCCGGGTAGACCAAAAATCCGACCCGACGGAAATGGGCGCTTTCCTGGCACAGCGCGTCTGGGCAATGCTTTTCCATGCCTCGATCTTCCAGCGCCATTCATTTCGTCACAAGGACAAATTTCCCACCTTTTCGGCCAGGCGTTAGCGTTGCAATGGCCGCATAGATCACGCTGCGTTCAGGCGGACTCGCCTGAGCGCAGCGTGATCGATTCCAATAATTGATACGAAATCCGTTTGAACGGCTCGGGTGTCATTCCCGACGCGCGCTTTGCGCGCGATCGGGACACCAGAGCAGGCCTAGCGAATGGTTCAGCCGGAATTCGTATGAGGCCGCGCCTTAAGCGAAAAAAAACCGGTTCCCACTTTTTCGTAAGCCGCGCTCTAGGATCAAAGCGAGCCATTCATCATCGGCGAGCGCTACGAGCGTCGTTAGGCTACATTCAAAACCGATGCGCTACCGGCCCCGCTTTATCGCGGCGCGGCGCGGCGGTAGCCCCGCCAAGCGAAAGTTGCGAGAATCAGCATCGGCAGCGCGACGCCGATAAGCGGGCCGCCGAGTCCGGCCGGCGCGCGCGCCATCAGCTCTTCGTCAGCCTGGGTGAATTTCGGCATCGCTGCGTAATCCTGCGCCGTCAGCGACGCGCCGGCCCTGGCGCGGGAAAGGAAGAACTCGCGCCAGTCGAGATGAAAGGCGCGGATACGGTCGAGAAAGGCGCGATAGCGCGTCTCCCCCGAGCCGGCGATGTCGGCCATCGCCTGATAGGTCAGATAGGCGGGCGAAAGATAGCCGAGCCTGTCGGCCATGTCGCGCTGGCGCGCGAGCTGCGCGTCGTGCGCTGCGACGATGGTCTCGACGCGATGAAAGGCCGCCTCCTGAGTCGCGAGGCGGCGCAGCGTCAACTCCGGCGCGCCGCCCGCCGGCCTGCCGCCGCCGCGATGTTCGTCGGCGTAGCGGGCGAGCGATGCGTCGCGCGCACGGTCGGCGTCGGTCGAGGCGGCGCGCGCCGCCAGCACCATGTCGATGCGCGAC
>JBFXJV010000128.1:0-8564 GCA_050174515.1 Methylocystis sp. | reverse complement strand
CGTCAACGCCGCGCTGTCACGCCGGACGACCAATCATTTTCAAACGTTTTACTGACTGACCGGCAGCGGATAGCCCGGCCGCGGATGTGTGCCGTAATAGTCGGGACGCTCCGGCCAATCGCCCTGCTTGAAGGAGAGCTTCACGAATTGAACCGGCGCGCCATTCGAGCAGGAAACTTCTGCGAATTTAATTTCACGATCGCCGGGGCCAGCTGAAAAATCGGCGACTGTCGTCCCGTCCGCCTTTGTGGCGCGAACAAAGCCGGGCGTGCCAACGCTTCCGGCCGCTACCGGATTGGCGACAAAATTCGGCGATTCATTTTCGCCGTCGGCGGGACCGAACGCCGGAGTCGCAAAAGTGAAGGTTGCAAGAAGGCCGCTGCGGTCCACGGGAATGTCCGCGGTTAAAGGCCGAGCCACCGAATAGACCGAAAGCGTGCCGCCATTCAACAGCTCCTTGATCTCGTCAATCGAGCAATTGGCGAATTCCGTTGCAAGATTCATCTAGGTCTCCTTGTAGGTCATCTTGCGGGTGTCATCCTAAGAAAGGGATCAAGATTCGTGCCATCGAGTCCGCGCTGGATCGACGCATGGCTTGCACGCAATTTGCTTTCAAGTCCTGGATCAGGAGCGCGAATGCATGCTTGATGTAGCGATCGTCGGCGCGGGGGTGAGTGGACTCGCGCTGGCAAAGAGATTGCGGCAGCGTGGACTGAACTTCGAGATATTCGAGGCGCGGGACCGTATCGGCGGCCGGATATTCACTGTCCCTGTACGCGGCGCAGGACTTGATCTTGGCGCTGGCTGGTATTGGCCGGAAACCCAACCTCTGGTCGCCGCTCTCGTCGGGGAATTGGGATTGCCCAACTACGCCCAATATGACGAAGGCGGCGTTCTGCATTTGCGCGAGGCGGACAAAAAGGCGGAGCGCATCGACGACAAGCGCCTTTACGATGGCGCGCGGCGACTGCACGGCGGCATGACAGCGCTCGTCGACGCGATCGCAAGGAGCCTGCCGACCGAGGCGATCAAACTCAATCACCGTCTGACGCGCTTGAGCGATCATGGAGATCATGTCTCGCTGACATTTGCTACGGGTGGGAAATCTCAGGATGTGACCGCCCGACAAGTGGTGTTGTCGCTTCCTCCACGGCTTTTGCGCGAGAGCGTGGAATTTGCGCCTCGCCTCGATGAAGCGACCGACCGCGCCATGCTCGGCGCGGAAACATGGATGGCGGCGCAAGCGAAGGTCGCGATCGAGGTCGCCGCGCCGTTCTGGCGAGAGAAAGGCCTTTCCGGATCGGCCTATGCGACGCATGAACAAGCCATTCTGGGTGAAATCTTCGACGCCTGCGACATGTCGAAGCAGCTCTTTGCGCTAGGGGGATTTTTGGCGCTTGATGCGGGTCAACGCGAAGCCTTCAGCGTCGGATTGCCGCTCCTAATCGCCAGTCAGCTTGGCTCGGTTTTTGGCGCCGACGTCGATTGTCTCGCGACGCATTATGTCGATTGGGCGCAGGAGCCTTTGACCTGCAGCGCCGCTGATCGCGCCGGCGAGCCGTCCGATCAAACCGGGGATGTCGCCAATCCGCTGCTGCGCCGCGCTTTGTGGGACAAGAAGCTCTATTTCGGCGGATCGGAGACGGCGGTTCGCAACGCCGGCTATATCGAAGGCGCGCTGGATGCTGCGCGCCGTGTTGCGCGCGCGCTCGCCGCCCTTGCGGAAAAGCAGGGCTTGGTGGCGGCTGCCGCGGAAAGCGAAGAAATCGCGGATCTGGGACTCAATGAAGCCAGCCTGATCCGCTTTCGCGGCTGGGTCGACGGCAGGTCGGACGCCGTCTTCGAAGACTATCGTCGCCGTCTGACGAAAGGGCTCGCATCACGGGAGCGCGACAGCTTGACGCAAGTTGCGCTGCTCGGCGCGATCGAAGACATTTTTCAGCAGGCGCTCGCGGTTCTCGATTCCCTTCCCTTCGATCTGGAGGCGACGAAAGTCGAGCTTGGCCGCGTCGAATTGGTGCCGCAAATTCAACAACCCTTCGGCGATTTGATGCAGACGATCATGGACGATGTCGTCGCCTATAATCAAACCTCCTGCGCCCTATCCAATTTTCCGAGCGAACATCGCCTATCGGGAGAGTATAGGTCGGCGATCCTGCAGGATATCGCCAGCGCTTGGCGAGAGTTCTCGCTCACGGCCAATCGACGGCTTCTCGAAAGGAAGAATTCGGCATGCGTAGGAGTTCCCGCCAATGACTGAGGCTGCGACGTCACAGGCGGACGCGCCTGAATCCGAATTGATCGCCTATGTCGTATGCGGTCTCAATGAGATTCCCAGTCGGAGAGCGCGCGGGTTTCATCTCGTCATTCTCGACGAAAAGGGCGAAGAGAAGCCGCTGCCGATCATCGTCGTCCGGTGGGGCAAGCAGGTGTTCGGCTATCTCAACATTTGCCCGCATGACGGCGTCAATCTGGATTGGGAGCGCAATCAGTTCCTCGACTCAAATGGTTTGCGGCTCATGTGCGGCAAGCACGGTTCGACCTTTGAGATCGGGACCGGCGCTTGCGTCGATGGACCATGTTTGGGGCAGGGACTGACGCCGGTTGCGCTCCGGGTGATCGACGATGACATTTGCATACTTGGCGTCACCCTCGCGGAGGAACCCGAGGACGACGAGGAGCCGCCACCGGGTGGATAGATCGCGATGCGTATAGAGGTCTCGGCCTACACGCAGGATAGGCGAAAGCGCCGATCGCTGGAGCAGCGCTTATTTGGCGGCGAGCAGGCGATTGGCGCTTTGCAGAAATCTATACCGGGCGATTTTCATTGCGGTTCTTCACCGGCTCCATCCGCTCCACGCCTTGCTGATAGGCGATGATTTCGAAGGCGTCATTGAATTTCAGCGCCGTATCGAGCAGGTAGTCGGTCTTGCCGGCCGTGTCGAGCTTCTTGATGTCGTTTTTGTCGACGCTGCAGAGGTCCATCATTTCCTTCCACACCGTGGATTCATCGCAGGGAAGGACATTGAAGGTGATATCGCCGATCTTCACGCGGAACTTCGACAGCAGGTCGATGTTGTTGCAGAACATGAAGTAGACGCCGTCGGGCGAGAGCAGGTCGCCGAGCACTTCGACGGCGGTTTCCAGATAGGCGAAATTATGGAGATAGCCTGCGAGGATCGGGATCGTGGGTTCGTTTTCCTGCGCGAAGGTCAACACCTGTTCGACACAGAAATCCGGCGGCCGCTTTTCATCCGCGACCTGCGCCTGGAATTTGAGCGCAATGTCTCCTCGAAATCCGAACCGACCCGGCTTGCTTGTTGGGCCTTTCAGAACTGCGTTGAGCAGGCGGCCTTCACGCTCCAGACGAGCGAGGGCTGTCTTCTCAATCTGTGTCATCGAATAATCTCCGCTTCGCATTTGGATCGCCTCCACCCCGGCGGCTTCGGCGTATCAATCCGGCCGGCATGCAAAAAGCCCGCCGCGGTCCATTCCAAGTACGGCCATGGCGCATGCGACACATGTAAGGAATTTGACAATTTTTTCGCTCCGTCATCGCGAAATTTTCGCGCCGGACCGCAGCTTCTGTATCGGCATATGTCTTGCTTAATCCAGTTTGAAATGCATGTCGGCTTTGGAAACGCGTCATGATACATTTGACTAGCAGCGCCCTGGATGCCGTGCAGACCGCAATTTCGGGCTCGACCAATCCGGTCAACGGATTGAGAATCAAGGTCGAGGCCGGCGGCTGCGCCGGATTCCAATATAAGATGGGCCTCGTGCCTGAGGGCGAGCCTGACGACACCGTCATCGAACGAGACGGCGTGAAACTCTACATCGACAACAGCAGCCATGAGCTGCTCTCCGGGACGACGATCGACTATGTCGTCGCCATACAGGGCTCGGGATTCACGTTTGACAATCCCAATGCACAGTCAAGCTGCTCGTGCGGCAAGTCATTCGGATAAGGCAGAGGCGGCGGACGTGCTTCAAGCGGGTCCGCAAGCAATGAGGACGACCAGATGTTGCAGGAAGTGGATGCGGCGCCGACAAAACACGTGGCCGACAAGGAAGAAGTCATCCGTTTGGTGATCGACGAGATTCGGCCGAATCTGCGCCGCGACGGCGGCGATTGCGAATTGATCGAAATCTGCGGCAGCAAGGTCATGGTGCGTCTGACCGGCGCCTGCATGTTCTGCAAACTCAGCAGCGCGACGCTCGAGGGCATTCAGGCAAAAATCGTCGAACGGCTTGGCGAATTCGTGCGGCTTGTCCCGGTCGCTGGCGCCCCCGCCCGGAATTGAGCGAGGCGGGAGTGACTCGCGTCTATTTCGACAACAATGCGACGACCCGC
This sequence comes from Methylocystis sp., assembly GCA_050174515.1. Taxonomy (GTDB): domain Bacteria; phylum Pseudomonadota; class Alphaproteobacteria; order Rhizobiales; family Beijerinckiaceae; genus Methylocystis. The sequence goes on along the minus strand of JBFXJV010000128.1, from coordinate 4,210 downwards.
GTCGACACGCGTGTCGTGGAAAAAATGCTGCCCTATTTTGCTGACGCGTTCGGCAATGCTTCCTCGACGCATCTTTTCGGCGAGGAAGTGTCGACTGCTGTCAGGGAGGCGCGCCGCAGCGTGCAGGCGCTCGTCGGCGCCGCCCATGATCACGAGATCGTCTTCACCTCGGGCGGCACGGAGTCCGACAACGCCGCCATCCTTGCTGGACTGGCCGCGAGGGAAGGGCGCGATGAAATCGTCACCTCCGCCGTCGAGCATCCCGCGATCCTGTCGCTGATCGACCATTTGCGCGAGACGCAAGGCGTTAAGACCCATGTCATCGGCGTCGATGAATATGGACGCCTCGATCTTGACGCCTATCGCGCCGCGCTCGGACCGAAGACGGCGATCGTTTCAATTATGTGGGCGAATAATGAGACGGGGACCTTGTTTCCGGTAGCGAGTCTCGCTGAACTCGCCCATGAGGCCGGCGCTTTGTTTCACACTGATGCGGTGCAGGCCGTGGGCAAGACCCCGATCGACGTAAAGGCGACAAAGATCGATTTCCTGTCGCTTTCCGCACATAAGTTGCATGGTCCGAAAGGCGTCGGCGCGCTCTATGTTCGCAAAGGAACGAAATTCAGCCCGCTGATCCGTGGCGGTCATCAGGAGCGGACTCGGCGCGGCGGAACGGAAAACACCCCCGGCATTGTCGGGCTCGGCATGGCCGCCGAGATCGCCCGCGCCGGCCTTGACGAAGAGGCTGCGCAGATCGGGGCGCTCAGGGACCGTCTTGAATCCAGGATATTGAGCGAGATCGGCCATTGCCGTGTCTCTGGCGATCTTGAGAGCCGTCTTCCCAACACCGCCAACATCGCGTTCTTCGACATTGAAGGCGAGGCGGTGCTGACCAATCTCAATCGCGCGGGCATTGCGGCATCGACCGGCTCAGCGTGCACGGCGGGATCGAACGAACCCTCGCATGTGCTGAAGGCGATGAATGTTCCCGCGCAGGCGCTGCAGGGCGCCGTTCGCTTTTCATTGTCTCGCGACAACAGCGAGGCTGATGTTGATCGCGTCATGGAGGTTCTGCCTGGCATTGTCGCCAAGCTGCGCGAAATGGCGCAGGCGGTCAACGAAACCCAGCCCGCGCTTACCTGATGCGGCGCGCCTGATGATCCTCGGTTAAGGAGCCCAAAACATGAAGATTATGATCCGCCGGTCTCCAGAAACCGGGCTCTCCATCTACGTCCCTAAAAAGGATCTCGAGGAGCCGATCGTCGAGAGCGAACATGAGGGGCTGTGGGGCGGGTGGATACGCATCGCCAATGGTTGGGTGCTCGATCTTCCGGAAATGGCCGCTGAGACGACGCTGCCGATAACCATCAATGCGCGGAAACGCGGAGACGAGGAGTAAATGATGAATGCTCCTTTCACAGGCCACATGATCATTGAGGGCGCTGAAGCCGAGAGCAGGCTTTCAGCCCTCGTGTCTGAACTTCGAAACGGCGCGATCGTGCCCTATCTCGGCCCTGAACTGGCGGAGCTCGCGGGAGCCGCCGCGCCGACGACGCCGGAGGCGCTTGCTCAATTCTTCTCGACAAAGGTCGCTTTGCCAAGGCGCGCCAAGGGCAACGCCTGGGCCAGCGCTCAGCACATCGAGAGCATGAAGCATCGCAACACGGTGACGGCATTGATGAATGAGGCGTTCGCGCCGAAGGTTGAGCCGACCCCGCTGCATCGCAGTCTCGCGGCGCTCAAACTGCCGATGATCGTCGACAGCTGGTACGACTCCGCCATGCGCGATGCGCTCGCGGGCAGAAACGACTGGGGCGAGGCGCAGGGCATCACCCGCGCCGGCATTGGCGAAGACCGTTGGTATCGCTTTTATGACGCGAGCGGCGCCGAAGTCGCCAAGACCGAGGCCGAAGCATGGACGACCTTGCTGTATAAGCCGCATGGCGCGGTCGCTCCGGCAAAAAATTATCTGATTTCGGACGCGGATTATGTTGAAGTCCTGACGGAAATCGACATCCAGACGCCGATCCCCGACATTGTCAAAAATCGCAGGACGGAGCGAAGTTTTCTGTTTCTCGGCTGCCGGTTCCACGACCAGATGCTGCGGACCTATGCGCGTCAGATCACGAAGCGCTCGGCGCCCACCCATCACGCGATCGTGGAGCCTGACCGACTGACAAAAAATGAACTGAAATTCCTGACGGTTCAGGGCATCGTCCCGCTCGCCATTCCTCTCGGCCGAGCGAGTGAAATTCTGATCGGTTGAACATCTCGGCAATGTTGGCGACGCGGCCGCTTCGCTGCGAAGCGGCCCGCCAGTCAATCTTTCGCACCCCTTTGAGTTTCGTCCGGCAGGGCGAGCGCCTGCATCGACGTTAACATCAGTCACATGCTTTGGGAGTTCATGTGCGGGTACGTGACATCGCACGGTCCGTCAGGCGCAGGAATGTAAAGCGACCTTCTTCCGGTCGAGGAAGAAAAATCCCTAAGGCCAATAAGATATGACGTCGCTGACGCGCCGATTGATTGAAAACTGTCCAATCTTGGCATGCATGTTGCCACGAAATTCTTAAAGCACGGATCATGTCGCCCCTGTCGGCGGCGGAATTGGGCCGCCCTCAAAATATGAGGGCGAAGCCAAATTAAGGAATTCAGCCATGGACACGCAGGAGCTTGGCGTTGCGTCTGGTGAAGTAGGTTCGCCTGCGCTTGAAGGGATTATGCAGCAGATCGCGGAGCACAAGGGGTGCGGGACGTCTGGGGGCAGCGGGAAGGCGAGCTGCGGTTCGGGGGCAGGGCAAGGGGATCTGCCGACTGAGATCTGGGAGAAGGTGAAGAACCATCCCTGTTACAGCGAAGAGGCGCATCACCATTACGCGCGGATGCATGTGGCGGTGGCGCCGGCGTGCAACATCCAGTGCAACTACTGCAACCGTAAATATGATTGCGCCAATGAGTCGCGTCCTGGCGTGGTTTCTGAGAAGCTGAGCCCGGAACAGGCGGCGAAGAAGGTTCTGGCGGTCGCCTCGACGATTCCGCAGATGACGGTTCTGGGGATCGCCGGCCCTGGCGATCCGCTGGCCAATCCGGAGAAGACGTTTAAGACCTTCGATCTGATTTCGAGGACGGCGCCCGACATCAAGCTGTGCCTGTCGACGAACGGGCTGGCGCTGCCGGATCATGTCGACACGATCGCGGGCTTTAACGTCGATCACGTGACGATCACGATCAATATGGTCGACCCGGAGATCGGGGCGCGGATTTATCCCTGGGTGTTCTGGAAGCACAAGCGCTACACCGGGGTCGAGGCGGCGAAGCTTCTGACCGACCGCCAGCTTCAGGGCCTCGAGATGCTCACCGAGCGCGGGATTTTGTGCAAGGTGAATTCGGTGATGATCCCCGGGATCAACGACCGACATCTGATCGAGGTGAACAAGGCGGTGAAATCTCGCGGGGCGTTCCTGCACAATATCATGCCGCTGATCTCGTCTCCGGAACATGGGACGGTGTTTGGTCTGAACGGCCAGCGCGGTCCGTCGGCGCAGGAGTTGAAGGCGCTGCAGGACAGCTGCGAAGGCGAGATGAACATGATGCGGCACTGCCGTCAGTGCCGGGCGGACGCGGTCGGTCTTTTGGGCGAGGACCGCAGCGCGGAGTTTACGACGGACAAGATCATGGCGATGGAGGTCGACTATGATCTTGAGGGCCGCAAGGCCTATCAGGAGAAGGTCGAGGAGGAGCGGGTCGCGAAGGTTGCGGCGAAGCAGGAGGAGCTTGCGACTCTTGCTGGCGCGAGCAGCGACATCCAGCTTCTGATCGCGGTTGCGACGAAGGGGTCTGGTCTGATCAACGAGCATTTTGGCCATGCGAAGGAGTTCCAGGTTTATGAACTCTCGACCAAGGGCGCGAAATTTGTTGGTCATCGCCGGGTCGATCTTTACTGCCAGGGCGGCTATGGCGACGAGGACAGTCTGGAGACGGTGATCCGTGCGATCAACGACTGCCATGCGGTGTTTGTGGCGAAGATCGGCGGCTGTCCGAAGAGCGATCTGGTGAAGGCGGGGATCGAGCCTGTCGATCAATATGCGCATGAGTTCATCGAGAAGTCGGCGATCGCCTGGTTCAAGGCCTATCTCGACAAGGTGAATTCCGGCGAGATCGAACATGTCCAGCGCGGCGACGCCGAAATCCGCCAGGGCGCACTCATCAA
>JBFXJV010000127.1:0-8589 GCA_050174515.1 Methylocystis sp. | reverse complement strand
CGTCTTGTGTAGGCCCCATATTTCGCCGCAACCACGCGCAAGCGATCAGCTTCTGTTTTTTAAGAGCGACTCCGACAACCGCTCCCTACAAGCGCCGCCGAACTCGTCGCGCCAATCGCATCCGCGGCGCGTCGGATCGGATCAGCGTCGAGATGCGCATAACGCTGGGTCGTTGCCGCCTGCGTATGACCAAGGAGCTTGCCGACGACTGGCAGTCCGAGGCCAGCGCCGGCTCCTACACTGGCGAACTAGTGACGCAGGTCATGAATGCGAACGCCGGGAAGTGAGGCAGCATCTGTCACTGCACCCCAAGCCTTCTTAAGATCTGCACGCGGGCGATCAGGATCGGCGCCTGGTATGACGCATTCTCCCACCCGCTCCAGAGACCGTAAGACGGCCACCGCTGGCGCGGTAAGCGTCTTTCTGCCGGTCTTGGAGTCGGGTACGCGCGTATGGAGGGAGCGCCGGAGACTAGGAACCATCGCCTGAGCGAACTGGAGACCGAATTCATCGCGGCTCGAGATTCGCTCTACATGGCGACGGTCAGCGAGACCAGCTGGCCTTACATTCAGCATCGCGGCGGTCCGATAGGATTCGTGCGTGTGCTGGACGACGCCATGATCGGCTTCGCGGATTTCCGCGGCAACCGGCAATATATCAGCCTCGGCAATCTCATGAGCGATGATCGCGTGTCGCTCTTCTTCATGGACTACCCAAACAAGACGCGGCTGAAACTCTTCGGGCGCGCGAAGATCGTCGGTTTTGACGACCAAGCGACCCTGTCCCTGCTGGAAATGCCGGATTACCGCGCCCGCGTCGAACGCGGCTTTTTGATCAAGGTCGAGGGGTTCGACTGGAACTGTCCGCAACACATCGTCGAGCGCTACACGCTCGAAGAGATGCGCGCGATGACGGCGCCGCTCACGGCGCGGATCGCTGAACTCGAAGCTGAACTCGCCCAGTCGGCCGGCGCTCCAAGCTCAATCTAGGTTCGGCGCGAAAATTGAAGATGCGGCGCCGGTTCAGGCCGCTCCAGCCCATAAACGCCGCCGAGCACCGCCCCGAAGATTATGTGAAGTACGAAAGTCATAAAGGGGGCCATGACGCCAAAGTTGATCCCAAGGAAACCTGCGCCGGCCATTGGCATCAGCAAGACCATCATCAGGATCCACGCGCCAATCCCAAAAAAGATTCCTTTAAGCCAGTGGCTGTTTCCAGGAAGGTGGGGATCGAGCCATGCAAACAGACCTCCCCACAAGATCGCGCCAATCGCAAAGTGAACGAGCCACCCCGCGATCGGCGATGGCGCGGCCATCATTCCCGTTAGCATCGCCACGATGTCGAACTCAGGCATGAGGCCCATCATCGATTTCATGACCATCAAGATCGATAGAACTACGGTCGCCACAAACCCAGCGACCATTCCTTTTGTGATGTTTCTGCCTGTCATCGCAACCTCCACAGTTCCCGGCCCGACGGACTTGACTCAGCAACACTTTCCGCAGGCCACGGTTCCACCCCCATCTTTTTTCCAACTCCTGCCCGGCCGATCACGTCGAGGGCAGTAATCCGACGTCTCCTTTAGTTTGGGTCAGGTAGCTAAGGGTCCACCAAGTACGGGTGCGCCGTCGCATACAATTTTATTGCCAAATGTTCGCCAAGCGCGGCAGGAGCGGTAGCGGCGCGGTGCACGGCATAACGCGCGAATAGCTCCGCATGCGGCGAAAAGCGATAGCGTTGGCGTCATGTGTGCGCAGCGATGGCAGGCGGATCGTACGGTCGCTCCTGGCACCCATGTGCGAGAGACAGGACAAAGGTCAATGATCGATGAAATGTTCTAGGAACGTGATCGCCTCGGGAGAGAGCCAGTCAACTTCACCAGTGATGTAGCCTACGACCGAGCCTCTTCGATCGATCACGTAGGTGATCGGCATTCCGTAAAGAGGAAACGGCGCGCCGGTTTCCTGATTGGCGCGCTCGGCGACCCGTCCGTCCGGATCCAGGTAAATGCGCAGGCGCTTGACGTTCAACCTGTCGAGAAATCGTTCGAGCGGCGGTCTGCCGGCTCTGTCAACTGAGATCGCGGCGATTTCCAGCTTCCTCGGAAAAGTCCTCTGCAATCGCTCAAGCGTCGGCAACTCTCTCCGGCACGGCGGACACCACGTCGCCCAGAAGCTCAATAAAACGACCTTCCCCTGTGATGCGCTGAGCGGAACGAGTTTGCCGTCGAGCCGGTCCAACACGATTTTAGGAGCCGGCGCCCGCGGTTGCAGCTCAATAAACTGGCTACCGTTCGTTCGTAGAGTTGGCGGCGCATCTGTTTGTGCCTGAGCAGCAAATGTCCATGCGCTCGCCAAAACGCAAGCTGAGAGCGTGCGACACGCTTGCATGCAGCCGCCATTCAATGAGAAAATGCCGAATAGAAGGTTGTGGCAACTTCGATCGCCGCAGTTTCTTTTTGCAGACCTGCATCGGACGCTGGCGATCGGCCGAAAGGACGGGCTAGAGCAAGCTCTATTTTCATATTGTCGAACGATTCCGTTAAAACGGAAAGCGCGTAAGAGCAGCGGCAACGGCATCACACTCGCACAACATTGTCTGAGACCCCGTTTGGGCGACCTGGCTCGCCGCGAGACTCCCAAAGCTGGAGATCGATTTCCGTCAGGCGCCGGCGTGGCCGCCACTCCTTTGGGTCCGCCTCATCCAAGTGGAGCCGCCAACCGTCCGGCGGCTCCGTTGTCAGGAGACTGCCGTCCTTGAGGTAAGTGAAAATCTGATCATATCGGCGTATGGCATCGTGACTGACTCGACGGTAAATATGTGTGCGATCCAGCTCCGAGCTATGGCGCAGACCTGCAGAGGCAATGATTTCGGTCGTAGCGTGGACAGTTCTGCGGTGATATCGAACGACTCGAAGTCGCTTGTCTGCGATCACTAGTCCCCGGTAGAGTCTGGGATCCTGGGTGGCGACGCCAGTGGGGCAACGGTTGCTGTTGCATGTGAGCGACTGCACACAACCGAGGGCCAGCATCATACCCCGGGCGCTGTTGCACAAATCCGCCCCCAAAGCCAGATTCTTGACCAGGTGAAAACCCGTCAGAATTTTGCCCGAGGCGATGATGCGGATGTCCTGGCGGAGACTAAAGCCGGTCAGGCAATCATCGACGAAAGCTATCGCCTCTCGCAAGGGCATACCGACCGAGTTGACGTATTCGAGCGGCGCGGCGCCGGTGCCGCCCTCGCCGCCGTCAACTGTGATGAAGTCGGGCAGGATGCCGCTGCGAGTTATCGCTTTACAAATGGCGACAAAATCACTTTCTCGACCTATCGACAGTTTAATTCCCACGGGCTTCCCGCCGGAAAGTTCGCGCAAGCGGCGGACATACTCAAGCAAACCGAGCGGTCCGAAAAAGGCGCTGTGGACAGGTGGCGAATCGATCTGCGTGGCCAAAGGCACACCCCGTATTGCAGCGATTTCAGGAGTATTCTTTTCGGCTGGGAGAATCCCGCCGTGACCCGGCTTGGCGCCTTGCGATAGCTTGATTTCGATCATCTTCACGCTGGGGAGTTTCGCCTTTTCAGCAAAGGCCGTGGGCGAAAACTTGCCTGATTCGTCTCGGCAGCCGAAATAGCCAGTGCCTATCTGCCACACCAGGTCGCCGCCTGGCCTCAGATGACAAGGGCTAATGCCGCCCTCTCCCGTGTTATGGAAAAAATTGCCGTCTTTCGCTGCCCCGTTCAGCGCCAATATCGCATTTCGACTCAGCGCTCCGAAGCTCATCGCGGAAATGTTGAAGATGCTTGCGGAGTAAGGCTGCCGGCACTTTGGTCCACCTACCATTACGCGAATGTCAGCATTCAGCGTTTTCGCGTCGATGGCTTCGAGAGAGTGCCCCATCCACTCATAACCCGCCCGGTAGGTATCGATCTGTGTTCCGAACGGAACCGCTTCCAGCGACCCCTTGGCGCGCTGGTAAACAATGTTACGAAACATACGATTGATTGGCGCTCCATCTGTATCAGATTCGATTAGATACTGGCGGATGAAGGGACGTATCCACTCCATCACCCAGCGACCGCGTCCGAACAATGGATAGTTTCGCCTGAGACTGTGACGAGTCTGGCGCCTGTCGTAGAGCCCGATCCCGATGAGAGGCAGGATTATTGCAAATGATACGAGCGCTGGCGGCCAGAACCAGGCGAGCAGCGCCGTTAGCAATGGCGTTGCGATAGCAAAAGCGGTGAACGAACTATGCACTACATGACCTTTATTCTTTTGAGCTTCAGCGAGCTCAGAGAGCGAGACCGCGAACAGGGCGCTCGCACTCGCGCGGTCGTAGCCCACATGCCTAAAAAGCTTCCCGAGCGCGATGAGGCGCTTCTTGTTCACCTTCGCCGCGACCACGCGCGGAAAGCAGCTCTCAAGATACTCGGTACGGTGGGGCAGATGATCTCGGGAGCCGACTTATCTTTCGATGCAGGAGGCAAATAGGTTACGGCAGGTCCACTGTCGGGCAGTTAATCTGCTGGCGATTGATTTTATTTGGAAAGGGGAGGGGCTTATCGCTCATTTGAGTCTTCGGCCGTTCGAAGCTGTTCACTCGATACGAATTCATCTTCGCAGCAATGCGCCGCGAGGTTACATCCGAGGCGCGCTTAGTTGCGGGAGGCCCAAACACGCGTCCCTGGCTGTCTCGACGCATAGACCTCGCGTCTGAGTCGTTACATTGTTGATGAACGGCCTGAAAACGCCATGCTACAGTGATGACGGGTCACCCCACTGAGGAGAGGATTTTGACGCACTGGACATTGGGAATAATAGGTGGATCGGGCCTGTACGAATTCGAAGGCCTGAAGGATCGCCGCTGGGTCAAGGTCGACAGCCCATGGGGCGAACCTTCCGATGAATTGCTCTTTGGCGTGGTCGAAGAGACTCGTTTGGTTTTTCTGCCGCGGCATGGGCGTGGTCACCGACTTCCGCCCAGCGCTATAAACTCGCGCGCCAACATCGACGCGCTAAAACGGGCTGGCTGCACAGACATCTTGTCGGTCTCGGCTGTTGGGTCGCTGCAGGAGGAATTGGCGCCAGGCATGTTCGCCACCGTCGGTCAGTACGTCGATCGAACGGAAAATAGAGCGAGATCGTTTTTTGACGCAGGCTTCGTCGCGCATGTCTCCATGGCTGACCCAGTTTGTCCTCGCCTGTCCAGCTACGCCAAGGACGCCGCTCGCCAAGTTGGCCTGAGACTGATCGAGAGCGTGACCTATCTTGCAATGGAAGGACCACAGTTTTCAACGCGCGCAGAAAGCCGGCTGTATCGAAGCTGGGCTTGCGACGTCATTGGCATGACCGCGATGCCGGAGGCTCGACTCGCCCGGGAGGCGGAGCTTCCTTACGCCAATCTTTGCATGATCACGGATTATGACTGTTGGCGCGAAGATAGCGCCGAGGTGGACGTTGCGAGCATTTTGGCGGTGATGCGCGCGAACGTGGGAGGCGCCCAACGTCTGATCGTCGAACTCGCGAAGCGCCTCCGTAATCCCCGGGCGCCTTCGCCGATCGACAGCTGCCTGGATTCTGTTGTCATCAGCGATCCATCGGTGTGGGATCCAAGCCTCCTATCGAAATTGGACGCCATTTGTGGCCGTCGCCTGAAGAAAGCCCGAGAGCCCGCTAGCTACGAGCCGGCGCCCGATTAATTGCGTGCAACTCCAACGGATACATTCTCTGTAACTTTAGGCGCGCTCCGCGCGAAACATGCTTCGTGAGGCTCGTGAGGGGTCCTCACCGCTGTTCGCCAAGTTGAGCGAAGCAATAAGGAGATTGACATGAAGGTCAGTATCGTTTCTGGCTCGACGCTTGCCGCCGCGGCGATCGCGCTGGCGCTTAGCGGCGCGGCCACGACCCCCGCTGCCGCGAAAAAGGGCATGAAATCCGTCCATTGCATGGGCATCAACGCCTGCAAGGGCCAGAGCGCCTGCCAGACCGCGAGCAGCGGTTGCAAAGGCCAAAACTCGTGCAAAGGCCAGGGCTGGCTTCCCGCGAAATCGAAGGGCGCCTGCGAGGCGCAGGGCGGCACTGTCGGCTAACGGATCAGGATAATCGGGCGGACTCGCCATCCGCCCGCTTCTCCATTGCTGCCCACGTACTCTGAGACATTCTCCATGAGCAAGCCTTCGTCATTGGGTTTTGGTCTCGGGCTGCGGCCAGTCTATTATAAGGACCTGCTCGAAAGCCGTCCGAATGTGGACTGGTTAGAAATTATCTCGGAAAATTTTCTTGTTCCGGGAGGACGGCCGCTCGCCATGCTCGAACGCATTCGCGCCGATTATCCCGTTGTGATGCACGGCGTGTCGATGTCTCTGGCGTCCAGCGATCCCCTCGATTTCGACTATCTCAAAGCCCTCAAGGAACTCGCCGATCGTATCGAGCCCCGTTGGATTTCGGATCATCTCTGCTGGACGGGCGTCCATGGCGTGAATTTGCACGATCTACTCCCCGTTCCCTACACATTCGAGGCGCTGCAACACGTTGTCGACCGGATAAACCGCGTGCAGGATTTTCTCGGCCGACGGATCGCGATCGAGAACGCGTCCACTTACGTGATGTTTGATGAATCCGAAATGGACGAATGGACCTTTGTCCGAGAGATGGCGGAGCGCGCCGACTGCTGGCTGCTTGTCGACGTAAACAATATTTACGTCTCTGCGTTCAATCATGGCTTCGATGAGCGCCAATTTATCGATGCCATTCCAGCAGAGCGTGTGGTGCAACTACACCTCGCGGGCCATTCGGACGCTGGAACGCATAAGATCGACACGCATGATCAGCCAATTTGCGCTGACGTGTGGAAGCTTTACGAACGGGTTTGCCGCCAATTCGGCGAGGTCTCGACGATGATCGAGCGCGACGACAACTTTCCGCCATTCCATGAACTGGTCGCCGAACTCGACCGTGCAAGGTCGATATACGCCTTCGTCCACTCACGAGAGGAGACGGCTGCATGACGCTCGCCGAGCTGCAAGACAGATTTCAAGCTGGGATATTGAATGAAGAAGCAATCGCTCCTGGGTTCGTCGTGAATTCGAAAAAGACGAACGCGGAGACGCTCTTTGCCGTCTACCATAACGCTTACCGACTTCGCCTCGCGGAGTTTCTCTCGAACGACTACCCGGTTCTACGAAATTATCTTGAGGACGAAGATTTCGGGTCTCTCGTCGAGGCGTATATTTTATCGGCGCCGTCGCGCGTTCGAAACGCGCGTTGGTATGGAGCGCGTCTTCCCGAATTCATGAGAACGCATGCGCGTTTGGAAAACGACATACAAGCGATCGACCTCGCGCGCTTCGAGCGTGCGCTCGCCGATGCGTTCGACGCAGCCGACGGGCCACGCCTCTCTATCGGCGTGCTAGCAGCTGTGTCTGCGGAAGGCTGGCCATCGATTTCTTTCAAATTCCACCCTAGCTGCGAACTCCTGGATCTCGCCGTAGGAACGGCGGCGCTGTATGAGGCGGTGCGTGACGGGCAGGAGCTGCCACTCATCGATGAGGGGGAAGAGCACGTCCTGTTTTGGCGTAGCAGCGATCATCAGTCGTGTTATCGTCTCGTTTCGCCCGACGAGCGGCTTGCCCTGATTGAAGCTTCGGCGGGAAAGTCGTTCGCCGAGATCTGTTCGCTTCTCCAATTCCAGGGGTCCGGCGAGAACGTCGCTGCCCGAGCCGGGGAGTTCCTCACGCAGTGGTTCGCGGCAGGGATCATATCCCGTTTGGCGCTCGATGACTGAACCGCCATGTCTCGCGCAGAGCCGCTCGCGATGAGAAAGACTCTCGGATGGTTCGGCGAAAGACTGGCGCGCTTCCTGACGACGCCAACGCATGTTCATAGCTCCGGACCAGTAACGAGCCCGACTCGGCTGCTGGCGTGCCTGCGTCCAGCCGATGTTTTGCTCGTAGAAGGGAACAGCCGAGTCAGCGCAGCAGTAAAATATTTGACGCAGTCCCCGTGGTCGCATGCGGCGCTGTATGTCGGGTCGCACCTCACGCAGACCGCCACTGATAGCGATCACTGCTTCGTCGAAGTCGACTTGGTGGACGGCGTTCGTACCGTCGGGATTAGTGAATTCGAGAATGTCCAGACACGTATTTGCCGGCCAATAGGGCTCGACGAAACCGAACGCCGCAAGGTGACGTCCTATGTCATAGAGCGTTTGGGCAATCACTATGATCTTCGCAACATCATCGATCTTGCGCGTTATCTGTTGCCGAACCCGCCGGTTCCGCAGCGGTTCCGTCGTCGCATGATCGCCTTGGGCAGCGGCGATCCTACGCGGGCCATTTGCTCCACGTTGATTGCACAAGCGTTCCAGTCGATCCGCTATCCGATTCTACCGATCGTGAATGCTCGGGATATGAGCGCGCCTGATTGCCCGGGATGCATTGAAGAGATCCTGACCATTCGCCACCACGGACTGTTCACGCCGAGGGACTTCGATGTTTCTCCCTATTTTCAGATCGTCAAACCTCTCATCGATGGTGAATTCGACTTCCGCGCATTGCGCTGGGACGATCGCCTGTAGGCTTGCGCACGAC
>JBFXJV010000126.1:0-8592 GCA_050174515.1 Methylocystis sp. | reverse complement strand
ACGACGCTCTTCCGATCTCGCAGATCGAAATTCAAATTGAGACCCTACCCAGGGTCATCGGGTGAAGATGGCTTTCCTCGTCCATCGAGACGGCCGCACCGGTCGCGGGTTTACCCGAGATCGGCACTTGAAGACCAAGTCGGGCAAGCCCGACTTGGGTGCGGCCTCCTCAGGACGAGGAAACCCTTTACCCGACGGGACATCCATTTGAACGGCTGTCATTCCCGACGCGCGCATAGCGCGCGATCGGGAACCCAGAGCAAAACCAGCGCTCCTGGATTGGTTCTGGATTCCCGGTCAGGCCTTCGGCCTGCCGGGAATGACAAGGTCCGAGCGACGGATCAGGGGAATTTGTATAGGCGCGCCAAGGCCGCCACTCCTCGCAGTCGGGTCGCCCCCCGCCTACGCCTTCAGCATGATCACCTTGGTCTTGACCGGCGTGCGCGAATAGAGGTCGAGCATGTCCTGGCTGAGGAGGCCGGTGCAGCCGCTGGTGATGCCCTGGCCGATCGTGTCAGGATCGCTGGTGCTGTAGATCGTGTAGACCGTGTAGGCGCCGTTCTTATAGAGATAGAGCACGCGAGCGCCGAGCGGGTTTTCCAGGCCTCCCGGCATGCCGCGGGCGTATTTGCGCGCCTCCGGCTGGCGCGCCATCATCTCTTTCGGCGGCGTCCAGGTGGGCCATTCGGCCTTGCGCCCGACATAGACTTCGCCGCTCCACAGGAAACCGGGGCGGCTGACATTGGCGCCGTAGCGGGTGGCCTTTCCATCGCCTTCAATGCGGTAAACATAATAATTGGCGGGATCGACGATAATCGTGCCGGGCGCTTCCTTGGTTTCGTAGCGCACTATCTTGCGAAAATATTTCGGAGGGAGCCTGCCGATGTCGACCGCCGGGATCGGATATTTCTCATTGGGCACGGCGGCGTAAAACTTCGCCGCCTCGGCGCGGCCCATATCGTCGGACACGCAGCCGGCAAGCCCGGCCGCGCCGAGACCGGCGGCGGAGCCGACCAGAAACGACCGGCGGTTGAGCCGCCCCGACCGAATCCCGAGCGGAGCTTCCCCGTTACTTTCGCCGGAATCGGCGATGCCTTCGTCCATGATCATGATTTGGAGCCCCCATGACCCATCGCCCGACCTGAAGAATAGTCCGGCGTAAACCCGCAGAACGTCGTTGCTCGGTTGGAATCGCCGTCGCTTGCTTTCGGAATATGAAGAGCTTCGCCTATGACCGGCAATTCCGGTCATTCTGTGGCGGCGATCGTCAATGGCGATAAACCGCGCCATCCAGCCGCCCGCCCCGTCCGGTAGAGCGCGGCTTGCGAAAAAGTAGATGCCGGGGCGCCAGTCCATGTCTCGCAATCAGCGTCCCACCGCCCGCAAGACATCGATCCACGCTTTCAAATTCTGATCTTTGGCGCGCCGGTCAGCACAAAGACGTGAACATCCATATCCTTGAAATATCCAAGTAATATTTGGCGCGCCGGCCTAATGGGCGCTGCCGACGGCGGCGCGCTGCCAGGATTTTCGATGATCGGAAAGAGGGTGTCGCCCGTCAGGCTGTTTCGATTTTCGAAAGCGAGATCTTGAAGGTGGCTCCGCCGGCCGCGGTCTCCTCGACCCAGATTCGTCCATGGTGCTTTTCGATGAGCTGCTTGGCGATGGCGAGGCCCAAACCCGTCCCCGGCATCGCTTCGCTCTTTCGCCAGAACGGCTCGAATATCATCTCGCGATCGCCTTCGCCATGACGCGCAATGATCGATTCGACGTCCTGTCCCATGCGACGAGTCTCGGCGTTACGCTGCTGCGCATGCCCTTATCGAGAAGCCAGACGACCCCATGCTCAAAGCGGAGGCCGAGAACAGAATCCAGCGATACGTCGTCACGGCGAAAAGAGCGAGACTGAGAACGAGCGGATTTTTCACCTTGGCCAAGGTCCGTCATTGCATCGCAGGCGCGTAAGGTGAGCCCCTCATCGTGCAAAATGACGAATGCTCATAGCCGCATGATCGATCTTTATTGCTTCCGCCTTGACGTACGCTTTGGGTCAGAACCGCCACTCGCGGCAGTCTGCAAAGCGCCATATCCGGAGACCAACATCAATTAGGCGAATGGTGCAAGGCGATGATCAACGCCAGAACGCCCAGCAAGATCACCGACGTTGTCAGATTGAGGGCCACTGCCCAGCGAGCGCTTCGTCGCTCACGCCATAGGCGAGGCCGAATCCCTTTCGCCAGGAATACGACCTGTGCAGAAAGGTTCACACTCGCGATGTTCGCGCCGAGCAGCATCGCGGCTCCGGCGGCAAGGTCTGGTCGGCCTGACGCGCTCATCATTCCGAGCGTCACCGCTGGGGGCAACAACGCCACGGCGACCATCACGCCGACCATGGTGGAAGAGAGGCCAGTCGTCACAGATAGCGCCGCGGCCGCCCCAGACGCGATCGCCAAGATAATGCTTCCGTAATCGAACGATGATAGCGCCAGGAGGTTAGGGCTCGTGACATTTGGCGTGAGGATTAAGGCCAACGCTGCTGCGACGCCAATAGCAACGCTGAAGCCGAGGAGATTGGCGCGCGCCGCCGAGACCATCAAGGAATGGTCGCCGATCGCCGTTGCGAAGGCGAAGGCGACATTTGGACCGAGCAGAGGCGCGATGACCATAGCGCCAATCACCACTGCGGCGCTGTCTCGTTGAAGTCCGACCGAGGCGACGACCGCCGAAAGGACAACGAGGAGGACAAAATTTGTATCCAGCCGCGCGCCATCGGCAACCAGATTGTATAGCTCCTCGCGGGAGGCGCGCGCCTGCTCTTCCTTCTTTTTTTCCTCGTCGTTTTCTTCGGACTCGGTTACCTCTTCTTCTAACTCTCGCGAAATGACCATGTCCGTTGGCAGCATTGTGATGCGCCAGTTCTCGGACTTACCGAGCGCCGCGTGGAGGCGATCGAGCAAGGCTAGACGATCAATCTCGCCGACCAGAAGTCGAATCATTCGCCGTCCGTCATCAAGCAGCGGCCCCACCTCGAGGTCGGTCGCCTCCATCTCTTTAGCTATGGAGACGACCGCGCGGACGCGCTCGTCCGGCGTTGCGATCTCAACCAGCTTGAAGGTCATCCATGGCCCCATCTTTTTTGACGCGAACCAACTATAATGGCTTGGGATGCACAGCGAAATGATCGCCGAGTCCATCCGAGCTGCGAGCGGTCCGCCGCGTTTTTTGGCTACGCCCCGGTCGAAAGATAATCCCCAAGGATTCTTGCTTCACGAAGGCGCCGGATGGGTCAACTTCTGACGTCGACGCATCCATGAGATTGGCCGAGGCTCAGTTCCCGAACCAGGCAGATCGATCCACGACCCGCGCCATATCCGCAGCACAATCCCGTGGAGCGCGCAGAAGCGGATTTGCGTATGTCACGTCAGAAACATTTCGGTTGCAACAACGAGTAGGACGACGGCAAATATCCTCCGAACAGTACGTTCGGGTAGCATGACTGCAATGTCTGCCCCCACGATTGCGCCGATAGCGAAGGAAGCAGCTATAATAATGGCGCTCTTAATATCGACGTACCCGTGCTTATAATAAGTCCATGCGGCAAAAGCGCCTATAGGCGGCACAAGTAACGCTAACGTCGTGCCCTGCGCCGAGTGCACAGAATAGTGAAAGATATACACCAGCGCCGGCACGATGATGACACCCCCTCCTATGCCGGTTAGTCCGCTCAATGCGCCTGCAAGGACGCCAAGCAAAGCGAGGCCGACGATTTTCATGAAACGCTCCTGTCCGCAAAATTCTTGAAACATTCATCTGTGGCAGGCCTGAGCGGCGTCGAGAGGCGTGGCGGCTGCGCCGCCCCGCGGGGCTACGCTCGCCCCTTTTTCAAAGGACTCCATCGCGCGTCTCGGTCGTCTTTGAGAGATCTCAGACAACGTCCTTCAACGCAAAGTCCCCACCGAAAGGCGGGCTTCAGGTTTTCCATAGCGCGTCTTTTGGGACTGCGCCTGAATGCGCACTGCCTTGAATCATGACGGCGACGCGCCGTCATTGATTGACGCGGCGGCATAGATGTTTTCAAATATCGTCACGGCGATCGTCGCCTCGCAGCCGCTATGCTTCAGTCGGGCGATTCAGCTTTGCCTCGAGCGCCGCTCGCTCCGAAATCAATCCCGCCAGCATAGCTTGCCTGGAAAACCGGGGATGCATTGCCCCTATAGTGAATTTCTTCCGTCATAATGGGAAGGACTCAACACATGGACAAACGCTCAGCGCTCATAAGATGCACGGCCTGGGCAGTTTTTTCGCTCGCGGCGATCGGATGGACGTCGAATGGGTCCCTCGCCGCGGGCAAGCATGTTCCGAGAGATCACTCCGGTAAGCATAGCCGCGCCTCGAAGCCGCGCTTGAGCAAGGATTGCGTCGCTAGATCGGGCCGCGAAGACGTCGCGCTCGGGCCTGTCGTGAACTATCCCCGCTCTCCCTGTCGCTTTTCGTCTTCTAGTGAACGCTATTTCACTGGCGGAAGCGTCAACTCGAACCCCTTCAGGTCTCCCGCCGAGGCGCTCGAAATTGTTCCTGGCCTGGCGGTCGGACGCTGACAGAGCCGGCCTGCGCAGACGCCTGTTTGACGAATTCCTGGTTTGATGACGACGCTATCCAAATTATCGGCGCGCCGCCAAAGCGAGGCGATCAAGAGCGCGCTCCTGTGATCGGCAGCCTTCGGCGATGCGATTGCTTCGAAGATCGCTATTTTGAATCAAGCTCGGTGCGATAGCGATCCGAACCGCCTCAACCCGGCGTAGCGCGAGGCGCAAGCCCGAGCCATTGTGAAACGCCGGGCAGGAAACGTCGCGCGATCGCTTCAAAACCGAGAACCAGGATCAGCGAAACGCCGAGGGTGGGCAGAAAAACGCCCATGGCCAAGATCAACAAGACGAGCGCTGGCGCCAGACGTGGCGCCTTCGCCAGCGCTGGCGGAGCGCCCAATGCGCCTTTCGGGCGGCGCCGCAGCCACATCAGTATCGATGTCACGACGAGAGTCAGAAAGGACAAAGCCGTGAAAAGGCCCAGCACTTGATTCGCGACGCCGAAGAGATGACCCTCATGCGCCGCGACGCCGACGCCAACGACTTTGTCGATGAGCGGCTTGCCGGAGAAATCTTCGCGCCTGATCACGTCGAAGCTTTTCGGCTCGACATGCAACGTCTCCCGTAGAGGCCGATTTTGCGATACTGAGCGCACCACCCAATTAGGATTCTTTGGGGATGGCGGCGCCAGCATCACAGGCTCGGCGAGGCGAGCGTTTAGAGCAAGCGCGGCAACCCGGTCGAAACCTGCGACGCGCGCCGGCGCCGGACCTTGCTTCATGCCCGAGTGGCCTTCATGGCCATCATGCGCGTCATGCTCGCTCGACGCCTCGGCGACCGCCTGGGGCGCCGACTGAAAGGCGGCGATGCGCTGCGCCTTCGCCGAGCTCGGTCCCGTTGTCCAGTCCATTTTGACCTGCTGCGGGGGCGTGATCCCTCGCGACCAACGGAAGGCCTCGCCCCACACCTTCGTCCAGGGCAAACCGGAAATAAGCAGAAACAAGGCGAAGAATGAGACGTAGAGTCCTGTAACCGCGTGTAGATCGCGCAGAAACGGCCTGCCCTTTCGCGGGTACAATAGGCCGGCGACGCCAATCGAATTGCGCGGCCACCAGAGATAGAGTCCCGTCACCACCATGACGATCGCCCAAGCTCCGGCAAGTTCGAGCACGATTGCGCCGGCGTCGCCGAGGAGCAGGGAGCCGTGAATGTTACGCATCAATGTCGAAAGTCGCCATTTTTCAGCGTCGACCTTGAGAATTTCAAGCGTGTCCGGACGAACCAGCACGCGTTGCTCTTCCCCCTGCGCGTCGACGACATGTACGCGTGCGGCGTCCGAGGGATCGTCCCGCAACTCCAGGCCCTTGATGCGGGAATGCGGCACGGCGGCGAGCGCCGCTTCGACCTGATCGTCAAGGCTACGCGCCGGGCCAGAGAGCGGCATCCGGCTGTACGGCTGATCGAAAAAGGCGTCGATCTGCGGCTTGAATAGGTAGACCGAGCCGGACAAGGCGAGGATCGTTACGAACGGGAGGCAAAAGAGTCCCGCGTAGAAATGCCATCGCCAAATCATCCGATAGAAGGTAGCGGCGTTTAGCCTGCTTCTTTCTATCTCTTTTTCTGAAAGAGTGGTTGTCGACATGTTGGCCTCCTATGCGCCTCGACGCCGATCGGTGATCGGCCTCGTGCGGAAAGTGAACTATGCCGCGACTTTCGCTCCAAGCAAACCCCGACTAAACGCTTGCAGACGTTGTGGTCGCGACGCAAAAACTCAACGCCCGGCGGCGCGGACGCGATCAAGCGCGAACCATCGCCCGAAATTTGCGTCGGCGGGGAGCGATCGCCTTCGCGGCCTCGCGAGCGGCGGGATGTCTTCGGCCGAGCGCGAGCTGTGTCAGCGGAGCGACAAATATGCGCGTGCTCGCGTCGCCGTCGATCGTGAACTGGCACATGATTTTTTGACCACGGTCATTCAGGAAGACATTGACGATACGCAATGTCGGCGAGGTTGAGCCGACGACTCGCCTCGATTGCAGGCGGCCAAGCAGCAGCTGTCTCGCATGCGCGGATACAGGCAGACTCCTTTTCAGCCGATCGAGCAGGGGACGTGTCGCATTCGCGCATTCAATCATATGAGCCACCCTTCCCGCTCGTCGAGCCCTCCAAGGCCCATGCAATGACGCGCTCGCGCAACCATAAATTGCGATCCCGTCGCCAGAGAATATTTCTCGCGACGAAATATTTCGACGCCGCGCTTATCGATGTCGTCGGCCCTGTTAAACGACGGGGCCGACGAATCGACGCCGTCCGAGACGGCGTCGATTTCTTCTCCTTCACGCCGCAAAACGCTGGCGTCTCCCGTTCAGAACGCGACTCTTATCGTGCCCATCGCATTGAACGGGGCGCCTGGATAGATCGAATATTTCGGCGTGGTGAAGTTGTTGTCTGCGGATTCGAAATATCGGGTGTTCGCGAGGTTCCGCAGATTGAGCTGCGCCGTAACGTCGCTGCCCATGACCTTAAATTTATAGGCGGCCATCGCGTCGAGCCGCACATAGCCGGGCAGCTGGAAGGTGCTCTGATCGTCGCCCTGGCGATTGCCGACTACGAAGACGCCAAACCCGAGGCTGAATCCTTCGAGTTCGGCAATCTCCTTTATGTCCCATTTCGCCCAGAAGCTGCCCTGGTAGCGTGGAACGCCAATCAGGCGACGTCCGAGCGTGGTCGTCGCCGGGTCCGTGTTATTGTCCTTGGTGACACGCGCGTCGAGATAGGTGAAGCTGCTGATCAGGCTGAGATTGTCGAGAATCTTTCCCGTCGCGTCGAGTTCTATGCCCCGGCTGCGCGCTCCGCCGACCAGGACGACCGCGGTCGGATCCAGCGATGTGATGTCCCTCACGGGGATATTCGTCTTAGTGAGGTTATACAACGCCAGCGTCGTCAACAGGCGTCCATCGAACCATTCCGCCTTGGCGCCGATTTCAATCTGTTCGCTCTTTCCGGGCGCGAAGGGCCGATTATATTGGTCAACGCCGACCGAGGCGTTGACGTTAGGCCCGAAGGCCTGCGTCCAGCTTCCGTAGAAGCTTACCCAGGGCACGGGCTGGACCAGGAGTCCGACGCGCGGACTGAACGCCGAGTCGAAACGCGTCGGAGCAAAGAAATTATATTGCCGATTGGCGGTAGAAAAAGGATTGCCGCCGGCGAACGGATTGACGGTATAGGGGTGAGTGTAGATGTAGGATTCCGCCAGGTCGCCGGTGCTGCCTCTCGCCTGCCCTTGCCAGAACCAGTCGAAGCGGCCGCCTCCGAGAATGTGCACTTTCCCGTCTAGAAAGGAAATGTGGTCCTGGAAGTAGAAGCCTTCCTGATTGGAGACGTTCGCCTGACGATCGTTCAGGAAGCGGGGCCGGTCATACACGCTTTGCCAGTCATAAAAGCCTGACGGGATCCAATTGTAGACCTGGCTCGCCCACGGATTGTACATATTGACGGTGAACAGGGGATTCGGCGGAAAAAAGCGCCCTTGATTGCCGTAGATCGAGTGCACGCGCTGATAGTCGAATCCGAGCAGAGTGTCGTGATGGGCGCCGAGAAAATCGAAATACCCGAGCAGATCGAAATTGGTTCCGTAGACGTCCGAGTCATTTTGCTGACTGAAGGGAATTTTCAGGACGTTGCCGAACGCATCGACGCCGGACCGACCGGAATAGGCGTCATTATGATGTAGGAACGCCCCAAGAAACCGCTGCTTGAACGTGAACATGTCGTTGAACCGGTGCGTGAACTCCGATCCGACAAAGATGTTGCGATTGGTCGACAAGGGCACGTGCGGCCCTTCAAAGTTGCGCGAAACCGGAATGTCCGTCGGCCGAGTGGTATTGAAGGGATTGATGGTCAGGCCCAGATTGGGCCTATAATCCTGATTGTAATACTCCACGTCCGCCACGAAGGTCGTATCCTCGTCCGGACGCCAGGCGATGCTCGGATTGAGATGCACGCGTTC
>JBFXJV010000125.1:0-8728 GCA_050174515.1 Methylocystis sp. | reverse complement strand
AGCCGACTCCGATGCGCGCAAGATTTTGACCCGCGGAAATGAGACGCAGACCTGAGTCGAGCAGATGCACGACGTGGCCCTGAGGATCCGTCAGCAGCACCGTTACATTTCCCTCCTCGAGAAATGGACGCAGATTGTAAACCATGAGCGGCAGGCCCGCGGTGAAAGCGTCGCGTAAGCTCTGCTTGGCGTGTTCGATGCGGCACACCTGCGCATGCATCGCCATTCGCGGGCCAAAGTCCGAGCCGGGCGGCAGATCGTACTCGTCGATGCAGCGGGCCCATGCGTCGAGCACCTGGGGTCGTACCCAGTCCGCCCCCTGAGGCGCCTGACCGGTCTGCCGCATCCAGTCCCACGCGGCGCTCGGCCTCTCCAGTTCGAAAACTTCCGACGGAAGCTTTTCGCCGTCTCGGGCGAATGCCGCTACCGCGCTCTCGCGCGTCATATGACCCATGACATCTCTTTCAAGATTGTAGTTTGTGGGCGATCACAGCTGTCCTGGGCGCGACATGTGGCGCGCTGCGCGCCCGATGTCGCGCCCCGTGGGCATATTCGATGCAATCTCCGCTACGCCTTGGCGGTCGATTCGCCGAGGCGCGAACGAAGCCGCTGCGCAATCTCCTCCGCCGCATAGGCGAACAAGGCGCCGACGATCAGCGACGCGACAGCGCCTAACACTGGATTCTCTATGCTCGGAGACAAAATCCTTTCGATCCGGTAATCGGGCAATGTCGCCACGAGCACGCTGACGTAGCCCAGCAGCGACGCGGGAATGCTGCTGAGAATCGGCAAGCGCGCCGCAAGCGTAACCAGCGCCACCGTCAACGCGACGCCGAGCGCGGCCCAGACGGCGAATTCGACGCCGAGCGCTTCTGGTTGATGCGTCGCAAAGATCAAGGCGCCGACCGCGAGACACGCGCCGAAAAGCGAATGGATCGCCGATCTGCGCAGGCCGTCTAGCCCGCCGCCCAGGAGGAGAAATGACGCCCAGCCGATTAGCAGCGCCCAGACCTGCAGCCCAAAGGCGGAGGTGGGGCCGAGCGCCAGAAACGCCAGCACGCCGGCGGCGACCCCGACGACGGCCGCGCGAAGGGCGTCGTTGTACATTGCGCGATTAAATGCGGTGATCATTGAGAAGCTCTCCTGAAGGCGCACGGCAAGCGTGGCCACGTCTGAAAGAAATCCTTGTCCAGCGGACGATGGCGCGTCGCCAGCCGCCCGGACATGCTTTTAGGAGTCAGACGGTGCGCGAAGGAGGCGCGCGCGAACACAAAGGACGCAGTTCAGGCGCGGGCTGAATCGCATCGGAATTGAAAATCGGGAAAAGTAAAATTCGCGGCGCTTCATCCGGCGTCGCCCTCGGCGGCGTTTCCGCCAACTCATTTTCAACTGCGGAACTCGAGTGAAGGATCGCGCAAGCGACGCAGTGCGCTTTGCTGGGCGCTTTCGACCCGGCGCTGTCCTCAAACTGATCGAGGTCGGAGCCACACACGACGCTGAGAACGCCGCTCCCGCCGACTTCCGCCATCGCGCCGCTCGCGAACCCGAACGCAATGCCGTTGACGAACAAGATAAACACCGCCGCCCAACGTAGGACGCCGCTCAACGCCGCCGTGTTCTTGTCCGCCGCTCGGATCACGGTTCGCTCGCAGTTACTAAGCGACAGGAACGCTAAAACGGTTCCAACAATGCGTCAAACATTCACACGATTTAAACAGGCGCGGCGTCAATATGACGCACAAGCAGACGCTGGATGATTACAATCTTCCAAGCACAGAAAGTGTTCGAATTTTATACAGCGCGTTCGCCTTCGGCTCATCAACAGTAACTGTGCTAACGACCTCGCCGCCACTGCTCACAAGATAGACGAGCGCGCTGTGATCGACGCTCTCGACCGATGCATGCTTGCCTTTTGAAAAATAGGCCCGCACCGATTTGGCGGCGGTCGCAATTTCTTCATCAGAGCCCGTAAGACCGAAAACATTGTCGCCAAAACCGCTCACGAAATTCCTCAACGCCTGCGGCGTGTCTCTCGCGGGATCGACCGACACGAAGTAAATCGAAAACATGCGCGTCGGCGCGCCTGCTTCTCGCAACAACGCCTGCGTTTCCGCGAGCGTTATCGGACAGATCGCGGGGCAATTCGCGAATCCAAAAAAGAGCAGATATGGACGCCCGCGCAGCCAGTGGCTGTCAACGATGGAGCCCTCCGAAGACTGCAAACGAAACTTCGGGCGCAATGGCGCGTTCGGCCAAGCAATATCGTGATCGCGCGTTGCATCGACAAAAATCGCCGCAAATATCGCCTGGAAAGCAAAAGCGGCGAGAGTCAATCTGATCACTCTGCTTTGCAGCGTCTTTATAATGGTCATCCGCATTTCGAACTCCCGTTAAAACAAGCCCGCTTGAGATTGCGACTCTTCGCAACTCTTACATTTCGTCGCGCGTTGAATGCTCGTGAAGCAATCAACGAGAGCATTAGTAAGCGTGTGCATTTTGTGAGAATTGCTCTCGCATTTTTCGCTATATCCCCATCAATCATGCACGCATATGCGACGATGTGTCCGTGCGCCGCGACAGTGCGTCGTGACCGACTGAAATGCATACAGTGAATGTTCAATTCATCGACACATGCTCTCCGCGACCAAGGACGATGACAACCAGCGTTTGCGCGCTTCGTTATCGGGTCGGCGGTTGCTGAATTGCAATTGGTCGATATCGAAATAGCGTTTCGCCTTTCAATGAAGGCGTTGGGGATCAAGATCGGCGCGGTCGGGGCGGCGTATTCGACGCCCGTCTTGTAGCGGCCTGACGTCCACTGGAATGACAACAGAAATACAGCCAATCTTCATTCCGATTGCGAGATTTCTGCGGGTGGCATGAACAGATATGGCCCTACAATCGAATTGCATTCGGTAAGCATGTCATCGGGCGAACGCCCATTCGAGCGTCCTGCAACAGGAGATCGCGCAGGTCCGCGAAATGCTGCGCCGGCTCTACAAACCGGTAGAGGATGGCCTCACGGATATCGACGAGATGCTGGCGGACCGGCTCGCCGCGCTCATATCGGATCGCGACCGGGCCAGGACGGACTTGGAGCGCATCAAGGTTCAGCTTGCGCCTGAACTCATATTGGATGCGGATCGGGTCGAGCGCTTCGGCGCTTTCATGCGGGAGCGGATAACCACCGGCGACCCCACCTTCCGGAAAGCCCATCTGCGTTCGATCGTCGACGCCATCAAGGTCGACGACAAAGTCGCCGCATTCACGGCTCAAAGGCCAGCCTGGAACAGGCCGTTATCGCCGGGGAACAAATCGGCAGGGGTGTTCGCAGTTTTATACGCAAATGGCGCTCCCTAGGGGACTCGAACCCCTGTTTTCGCCGTGAGAGGGCGACGTCCTAGACCGCTAGACGAAGGGAGCGGGAAGGAGCGTTCTATAGACCGCCGGCTCCCGCCGCACAAGCGCGCGAACGGACTGAGACGGCCTTGCGCCGAGGCGGCGCCGCCCGCCAATCATTTCAACCAATCAAGCGCTGCGCGATAAGCGAAGCTCTCAGGCGCCCGCCGACGTCTTGCGGCCGATGAGCGTGCGCGTCGCGGCGCGCTTGCCGCCGCCTTCAGCCGCCAGATACAAAGGCCGCTTGGCGGCCCTGGCGCCCGAAGCGCTGCGCACCGCCTCATTGATGCGCTCGATCGACGAAGTCGAGGGCAAGTTCGCTGACTTGGCCGGCGCGGCCGCGATCTCAGCGCGTTCGCCGCCAGCTTTCGCCGCTGGCGCCGGCTTGGCGGCGCGATAATCTTCGAGCGCTGTGAGTTCTCCGGCGATGACGGCGCCCTTCTCCAGCTCGATCTCGCCATAGGTGATGTTGCCTTCGACGCGCCCGCTGGCGCGAACGACCAGCAATTGCTTGATCTCGACGTGGTCGGAAATCCAGCCGCTGACGTCGGCTTCGGTGGCGCTGACATTGCCGCGAATGACGCCGCCCTGCCCGACCTGAATGACGCGCGCCGAGACGTCGCCCTCGATCGCGCCGTCGACGATGATGAGATCGGAGGCCGAGATTTCGCCCTTGAGCGTCACGCCGGCGCCGATATAGGCGACATTCTCTTCATCGGGTCGAAAGTCCATCGCGTTCTTCGCCATCGCCCAGCTCCTCGGTCGCGAAAATGCGCGCAAAGCTTACGTTGAGCGCCTCTCGACATTCAACGGGAAAATGTCCGCGCCGGCTCAGCACGGCTTTTCCGCTTCTTCCGACATTGGATGCAGGTCGCGCACCATGGCGCGCATGCGCTCGTCGAGCACATGCGTATAGATTTGCGTCGTTGAAATGTCGGCGTGGCCGAGCAGCTCCTGCACGACGCGCAGGTCGGCGCCATTCTGCAGCAGATGGCTCGCAAAGGCGTGACGCAGCGCATGCGGATGCATGGCGGACGCCGGCAGGCCGGCGGCGCCGGCGAGCGCCTTGAGTTCGCGGGCGAAGGCCTGGCGCGTCAGATGTCCGCTGTCACTGTCGGCGGGGAAGAGAAAGGCGGATGCGGCGCGCTCGGGTGCAGCCGTTTCGAGCAGCTTGCGGTAGGAAAGAAGCGCGCGGCGGGCGCGATCGGTCAGCGGCGCCAGGCGCTCGCGCCCGCCCTTGCCGCGAATGGCGATGAAAGGATCGCGCGCATGCGCGGCGCTTTTCGGCAGAGAAACGAGTTCGGAGACGCGCAGGCCGGTGGCGTAAAGCGTTTCGAGCAGCGCATAAAGACGCGCCGCGCGCAGTCGCTCACGCGCCGGCCGGCGCTCATCGTCAGGCCCTTCGCCGGCGACGGCGAGCAGGTGGTCGATTTCCTTCGTGGAGAAGACGCCCGGCGCGCTGCGCCGCATTCGCGGTCCGTCGAGCGACGCCGCGGGATCGTCGCCGCGATGGCGATCGACATAGAGAAATTTGTGGAACTGGCGAATGGCCGAAATCCGCCGCGCCACCGTCGCCGCCGACATGCCGCGCGGCGCCAATGCGGCGAGATAGGCGCGAATCTCTTCAGTCGTCGCCACGCCGGGATCGGCGCCTGTGACGGAAAGATGCGCGATGTAATCGGAAAGGTCGCGCCGGTAGGCGTCCTGCGTATTGCGCGCAGCGCCGCGCTCGGCGGCCAGCATGTCGAGAAAGGCGTCGAGCTGGCGGGAAGCGCCGGGCTTCATGCGCTCAGATCCTCAGATGTCGATCCTCGTCAGGCCGCATGCCCGACCCGAACTCCTGCGCCGCTGCGCCTCTTCGCTTTCCCGACTCGTGATCGCCCTACCCGCATCGGGAATGACGCGCTCATTTGTTCAGCCGCTGCGCGGGAATCGTATAGGTCATCTGGCGCGGCTGCGGCGTCACATAGGTGACGAGCGCAATCATGACGCCATAGACGATGGCAACGACAGCAGCGACGACGATCAGAAAGCGGATAAGACTCGGCAATGATTCGACTCGCCCCCCGAAAAAGCCTGGAACTTTATTCGCCCGAACGCGCCGCGATTGCAACCCGCACATCGGTCGACTGCGCGCAAGTGACGAAATTCATTGATGAATATAAGCGTCGGCGAGTGACAGGCATAAGCAAAGATCGATATCAAGGTCGAACGCTGCTGAAACGATTCGATCGCCGCTGCGGTTGCGCTCTAGAAAGGCGCCGTTCTCGATTGCGCCCAACGCCCAACGTCAAAAATGCGCTTCCGTATCTTCGTCCTCGGACCGGATTTCGTGGCGCATGATCAGCGGCGCCTGAGTCAGCGCGAAGAGCACCGTCAGCGGCAATATGCCGAAGACTTTGAAATTCACCCAGTCGTCGGTCGTCAGCACGCGGCGCAGGATTTCATTCAGTCCGGCGAGGGCGAAGAAAAACAGACCCCAGCGTATGGTGAGCTTGCGCCAGCCGGCGTCGTCGATATGGATCGCCATGTCGAAGACGATCGGCAACAGCAGCTTGCCGAAATAGAGCGCGCCGATCAGGCCGGCGCCGAACAGCGTATAAAGGATTGTCACCTTCATCTTGATGAAGGTCTCATCATGCAGAAAATAAGTGAGCGAGCCGAAGACCAGCACCAGCGCCGCAGTGACGACGGGCATCGCCGGCAGATGCCGCGTAATCGCCCATGACACGGCGAGCGTGAGGACGACGCCCGCCATCAGCACGCCGGTTGCGGCAAAGATGCCGTATTTGGAATTGGCGACGAAGAACAGCAGGAGCGGTCCTAATTCCAGCGCAAGCTTCAGCCAGGGATTGAGCTTTTTCTTTGCCGCGATGGCCGTTTGCTGCGTCATGTCTCTCTAGCTTTCC
Source organism: Methylocystis sp. (assembly GCA_050174515.1). Classification (GTDB taxonomy): domain Bacteria; phylum Pseudomonadota; class Alphaproteobacteria; order Rhizobiales; family Beijerinckiaceae; genus Methylocystis. The sequence goes on along the minus strand of JBFXJV010000125.1, from coordinate 2,420 downwards.
GCCTCTGACGTCTCTTCGAGCCCCGCAATCGCACGCGCAAAGTCGCGCGCCGCAAACGGCTCCAGATCCTCCGCGCCTTCGCCCACTCCGATGAAGTGGATCGGCAGACCATAGGTCTCGGCGATGGCGACGAGAATGCCGCCTCGCGCGGTGCCGTCAAGCTTGGTCATCACGAGGCCAGTGACGCCAGCGACGCGCTCGAAGACATCCACCTGCTGCAGCGCGTTCTGACCGACCGTCGCGTCGAGAACGAGCAGCACCGCATGCGGCGCATCAGCTTCCGCTTTTTTGATCACGCGCACGATTTTTTCAAGCTCGGCCATCAGTTCGGCGCGGTTTTGCAGTCGCCCCGCAGTATCCATGAGCAGAATGTCGGCGTTCTGCTCTTTCGCGCGCCTGATCGCATCGAAAGCGAGAGCCGCCGCGTCGGCGCCTTCAGCGCCCGAAACGACCTCGGCGCCGAGCCGTTCGCCCCACACCCTGAGCTGTTCGACCGCAGCGGCGCGGAACGTGTCGCCCGCCGCAAGCACGATCGTCTTGCCCTCGCCGGTCCATCTGGCGGCGAGCTTGGCGATGGTCGTCGTCTTGCCCGAACCGTTGACGCCGACGACGAGGATGATGAAGGGCTTTTTGCTGTCGTCGACGACGAGCGGCTCGGCGACCGGCTCCAGCACGCGCTCGACTTCGCGCGCGAGGATTTCGCGAACTTCCTCGGGCTCGATGTCGCGTTCGACGCGCGCCTTGCCGACGGCCTCGGTGATGCGGGTCGCGGCGCCGACGCCGAGATCGGCCCGCAGCAGCACGTCTTCGAGTTCTTCCAGCGTCAGCGCGTCGAGCTTGCGCTTGGTGAAGACGTCGGCGACGCCCTGGGTGATCGCCTGCGAGGTGCGGGAGAGCCCGCCGGAGAGGCGCGACCACCAGGAGCGCTTTTTCTCCTCGGGCGCCGGCTCGGGCGCAGCGTCTTGCGCAGTTTCGCTCTGGCCGCCGCCGAACAGGCGGGAGAACATGCCGCGTTTCTTGCCTTCGTCAGTGCTCATGCAGGCGGATGCCTACACCAGACCGGGAGAAAGGGCCAGAAGGCGCCGCGGCGCGCTTCAAGACCGCTTGAACTTATATAGCAATCCTATATATTTTGCTCATGATGGAGCCGCCCGCCCTCCTGCGCAGATTGAACGACGGACTCGAACGTCTCGGCGCGGCGCTGCGCGCCGATCAATGGGAGGCGTTGTCGAAGACGCCGCTCAATCCGACCCAGGCGCAGATTTTGAATTTCCTGTCGCGGCGCGGCGGCGCGCGCGTCGGCGCGGTCGCGGCGGAACTTGGCGTCTCTCAGCCAACGGCGACGGATTCGATCGCCGCATTGGAGCGCAAGGGACTCGCAGTGCGGCGCGCGGAGCCGCAGGACGCTCGCGCCACCACAGCCTCCGCGACCGCGCGCGGACGCGCCCTGGCGAAGAGCCTCGAGTCGCGCGTCGGCGCGACCGAGCGCGCGCTGGCGGCGCTCGACGTCGGCGAGCAGACCCAGCTCCTGGCGCTGGTCGTCAAGCTTATTCGCCATCTGCAGCGCGAAGGCGCGATCGCGCCGCAGCGCATGTGCGTCGCCTGCCGGCATTTCCGTCCCTATGCGCATGAGAACGCGAAGGCGCCGCATCACTGCGCCTTCGTCGACTCCGCCTTCGGCGGCGAGTCGTTGCGGCTCGATTGCGCCGATCACGAAGAGGCGCAAGACCCGGAAGAGCTTTGGCGACAGTTTTCTTGCGGCCCGCCGCTCGGTGCGGCCGCGAGAGAGACGCGGCCCGACCAGGCCGCAGAGCCGGCGCCCTCGGGCGTCAAATGAAGGCGGTCCGCCGGGTTGGCGCCGGCGAACCGCCCCGATCCCGCTTCGCAGCACGAAGAAGGAGCTTCACTATGTCAGAGAAAGCGATTTTCTACCACGCCGGATGCCCGGTCTGCGTGGACGCCGAACGCAAGCTCGCCGACAGTCTCGATCCATCGAAATATGAGGTCGAGCACGTCCATCTCGGCGTCGCCAAAAGCCGCATCGCCGAAGCCGAAAAAGTCGGCGTGAAGTCAGTGCCGGCGCTCGTCATCGCCGGGCAGCCCTATCACATCAATTTCGGCGCCGATCTCGCGGCGCTGAAGTAACTGAAATCGAGCGGGCCGGCCCTCCGGCCCGCTTTCCTCTTCGGTCAGGCCGTCGCTTCAGCGCAGCCTCTCGCCATCGCCTCGCGCCCCGCCGCCATGATTTCTTCCGGCGTCAGATCGCGCACATGCGTCGCGACCGCCCACTCATGGCCGAAAGGATCGAGCAGCTTGCCGTAGCGGGCGCCCCAGAACATATCGGCGACCGGCAGTTTGACCGTCGCGCCGGCGGCGACGGCCTGTGCGAAGACCGCGTCGACGTCGTTGACCATGAGATG
>JBFXJV010000124.1:0-8735 GCA_050174515.1 Methylocystis sp. | reverse complement strand
CTGGTCGGGCGGCGAGCCCGCGTACGAGGACTTATTGAGACCGGGTCTCGCATCGAAATCGCTACGCCAGCCGAGATCGAATTTATTGACAGCGGCGCTCGCTAGAAGGGCGACGCTGTCTCTGATTGCGGCCTTCCTCGCGCTGGCGCTGGGCGGCTGCGCCGAGCTGGAGCGGCAAGGCAATCTCTTCACGACGCCTGCGACTTCGATCCGGGCGGCAAGCCCGCGAGCCGACAATCGCAGCACGGTCCAACATAAGGAACTGGTCGCTCAGTTCGGCGGCGAATATGAAGCGCCTGCCGCCGAGCGCTATCTCAACGCCATTCTCGCCAAACTGGCGACCGTCAGCGATACGCCCGGCCAGCCGACCTACAAGGTGACGATTCTCAACACGCCCGTCGTCAACGCCTTCGCTTTGCCTTCCGGCAACCTTTACGTCACCCGCGGACTGCTGGCGCTGGCCGGGGACGCCTCCGAGGCGGCGGCGGTGATGGCCCATGAAATCGCCCATGTTTCGCTCCGCCACAGCGCGCTGCGCGCCGAACGCGAACGCGAGGCGGCGGTGATCTCTCAGGCCGCGGCCGTCATTCAAAACCGCCAAAAGGGCGAAGAGGTGCGCTCCAGCCAGCGGCTGTCAGTCGCCAGCTTTTCGCGTCAGCAGGAGCTCGACGCCGACGCCGCCGGGGTCCGCGTCATCGCGCGGGCGGGATTCGACCCTTTCGGGGCTTCGCGCTTTCTGACGGCGCTGGGACGGTCGACGGAGTTGCGCGCGGCGCTCTATGGGAAAAAGAAGTCGCTCGAGTTCGACATCATGTCGACCCATCCCTCGACCCCCGACCGCATCACCAAGGCGGTTGCTGCGGCGCGAGAAATCGGCGCGCCGGGAATCGGCGTCACCGACCGCAGCGGTTATCTCGAAGCCGTCAAGGGCGTCGCCTTCGGCGACGATCCGAACGAAGGCTACGTTCGCGACCGCAAGTTCACCCATCCGCGACTGCGTTTCACCTTCACCGCGCCTGAAGGTTTCCTTCTCGAGAATTCCAACGAAGCCGTATTCGGCGTGCGTGAGCCCGAGAATGAAGCCTTGCGGCTCGACAGCGTGCGCGCGCCTTCCGACGAGAACCTCAAATCCTATGTCGGCTCCGGATGGGTCGACGGACTTCTTCCATCCTCCGTGCGCGCCAAGGACATCAACGGACTCCCTGCGGTGGTCGCCGTTGCTCGGGCGGGCGAGTGGAACTTCCGGCTTGCCGTGATCCGGTCGGGCGAATTTCTCTATCGGCTGATTTTTGCAGCGCGCGCATTGAGCGACGACGCCGACGCGCGCTTCATGGAGTCGATCAAATCCTTCCGTCGACTTGCGCCTGGCGAAATCAGCGACGCCCGCCCGTTAAGGATTGCGGTCGCCGTCGCCGCCCCCGGCGACACCATCGAAACGATGGCCGCGCGGATGGTGGTTCCCAACCGGCCTGCGGAATACTTTATGCTTCTCAATGGCCTGTCTGCCGGCGACGCCCTCATCCCCGGCGAACATTACAAAATCGTAACTGACTGACGCTCGGGTTTTTGCTCGCTTTGGGAACAAGTGTCGCACCCCGACAGTTATCCCAGGGACCAAAAATACAGGCGCGTGGCGTATCTCGTCATCAGTCGGGAGGGCTGCGCAGGGAGGGCGTCATGGCGTATATGCCTGGGCTCGGGCGCGAATTAATTAAGGCAGCGGCGGAAGCGCCTTTTCTGGAACGAGAGGAGGAGAAGCAGCTCGCCATTGCGTGGCGAGAGCGTGACGACCGGCAAGCGCTACACAAGTTGACCGCCGCGCATATGCGTCTCGTTATCGCCTTGTCGGCAAAGTTCAGACATTACGGATTGCCGCTCTCCGATCTTGTCCAGGAAGGTCACGTTGGGCTTTTGGAAGCCGCCGCGCGCTTTGCGCCGGAGCGGGACGTGCGCTTTTCGACTTACGCGACGTGGTGGATCAGGGCGTCGATCCAGGACTATGTTCTGCGCAACTGGTCGATCGTGCGAGGCGGGACGAGTTCGTCTCAGAAGGCGCTCTTCTTCAATTTGCGTCGCTTGCGCGCGAGGTTGGCGCGCGAAAATCACCGCACGAGTTCTGTCGACGCCTATCAGACGATCGCCAATGCTATTGGCGTTTCGCGCGCCGACGTGGAAATGATGGATTCGCGTCTTTCCGGCTCCGACGTGTCGTTGAACGCGCAACTTGTCGACGATGATGCGTCAGGATCCGCGCAGCGAATGGATTTTCTCGTCGACGAGAAACCGCTGCCTGACCAGATCGTAGAGGAAACGCTGGATTCGGATCGGCGTGCGCGCTGGCTCAAGGATGCGCTCGCCATATTATCCGAGCGCGAATTGCGCATCGTGCGCGAGCGGCGGCTGGCGGAAAATCTCGTGACTCTCGAAACGCTCGGAGATCGCCTCGGCATTTCCAAGGAGCGGGTGCGGCAGATCGAGAGCCGCGCGCTCGTGAAACTCAGGCGCGCTCTGTCGCGAATGCAAGAGACAGCTGCGGCCGATGAGGCGAGAGCGTGATATGACTTCCGCTTGAATATTCTCTCGGTCTGTCATTCCCGAGGCAAGAGAGTGAAATAAAAAACCCCGGAACAGTTTCCGGGGTTTTTTATTTGTCGATCACGCTGCGCGGTCGACGTCGGCCTCTTCGCCGCCGTCATCGCCGACATCTCCATCGGCTTTGGGTCCGCGTCTGGGTCCTTTGAGCAGGAAAGATTCGATCAGCTTCAGCGATTCCGAATCGATGAGCTTGCGCACGGCGGCGATTTCGCGCGCCATGCGATCCAAGGCGGCTTCGTAAAGCTGACGTTCAGAGTAGGACTGCTCCGGCTGCGTGTCTGAACGGAAGAGGTCGCGAACCACTTCGGCGATGGTGATCAGATCGCCGGAGTTGATCTTGGCCTCATATTCCTGGGCGCGGCGCGACCACATGGTGCGCTTGATCCTCGCGCGGCCGCTCAACGTCTGCAGCGCCTTCTCGACGATGGCCGATTCGGCAAGCTTACGCATGCCGACGCTGGCGACTTTGCTCGTCGGCACTTTGAGGATCATCTTGTCCTTGATGAAGCTCACGACAAAAAGTTCGAGGCTGAAACCCGCGACTTCCTGCGTCTCAACGCCGACGATCTGCCCGACGCCATGCGCCGGGTAGACGATGAACTCATTGAGCTTGAAGCCGGGCCTGGCCGCCGCCGCAGGCTTCGCCTTGGCGGGAACGGCCGGCCGCGCGGCGTTAACCGGCGCGGCGGCGGGAGCCGGCGCCGCTGACGTCGCGGGCGCCGCCGGCGGTTTTTCAATGGGCTTCGGCGCCGCATGCGCGACCGCCGGAGCCGCCGATTTCGGCTGCTCGACCGGCTTGACCGCCGGCGCCTTGGCCGGCGCGATCGGCGGGGTCGCCGTTGCCGGCTTGGCCGCGGCAGGCTTGCTCGCGGCGGCGGACTTGACCGTCTTGGTTTCCGGCGTTTTCGCCTTGGAGCTCACCTTTTCTGCAGCCGTCTTGGCGGCCTTGGCGGCTACCGCCCGCTTTGTCGCGCTCTTGGCCGCCGACTTGGCCGCGACCGCGGCTTTGCCGTCCCGCTTCGCCGCCGGTTTGGCGGCGACCGTTCGTGCGACGGCGCGGCCGGTCGCCGGCGTCCGGCGCGTCGCCGCGGCGCGCGCCGCGGCCTTGGCGGTATTATCCTTCGGAGTCGATTTGGATTTCGTGGTCGTCGCTTTTGATGTCATCATGCTTTTGGTCTTGGCCGATGTTCTTGCGCTTGTTTTCGGGCTCGAAGCAGCGGCGGCCCGCGTGGACTTGGCCGTTGAAACGGAGCGGGCGGGGGACTTTTTCGCCGTCGAGCTTTTCGCTGCAGCGGTTTTCGTGGCGCCGCTCGTGACGGCGCGTTTGGCCTGCGTCTTGGAGCGGGCGGCCGAGCCCTTGGCGCGCGCTGCTGCGGTGGAGGCAGTTGCGGACGACTTTTTCTCGGCGTTCTTGTTGGAGGACATACGCGGGCTACTCCTGTGCTGTCCCGCTGTGGAGACGGGACGGTCGCTGCCGCTGACGAATCACGCATGCCGCCGGCAGTCGAGCCGCGACACCGCGAAGGCGGCATGTGGAAACCTTGCTAGCGCCGCATACCCAGCAGCCGGGCCTCTGGCCGACTCTTGGGGAAGAGAGGCTTTCGAAATCGAGACGGTGCTGTGGCGCCGCATCGCCCTTCGACAAGGCGTGCATTTAGTGTGTGATTTATAACACGTTCAAGCATGAAAATCAAAGGCGCAAGCCCGCAAACCGCGCCGTCGCAGAGGCCGAAAATCCGTCTAACTAATTTAATTTATTAAGCTTTAAATAAATTAACGATGTGGAAACGCGTCAGCCCCGGCGCAGGCGTCGATCGCGGCGCCGAACGCCGTTCAGTCGCCCTGGCCGGCCTCCGCCGAAAACTGCTCGAACTTGCCCGGTTTGCCGTCCCATTCCTTAGCGTCGGCCGGCGGGTCCCGCTTGATCGTGATATTGGGCCAGCTCTGCGCCATTTCCGCGTTAAGCTGCAGCCATTGCTCAAGACCCTCCTCGGTGTCGGGCTTTATCGCATTCGCCGGACACTCGGGTTCGCAGACGCCGCAGTCGATGCATTCGTCCGGATGGATCACCAGCATGTTTTCGCCTTCGTAGAAGCAGTCCACCGGACAGACTTCGACGCAGTCCATATACTTGCATTTGATGCAGTTTTCCGTGACGACATAAGTCATGGGGGGTGATCTCTCCGCGACCTCGCCGCTTGCTAGCTTTTTTGCCGGCGTCACGCAAGGCGAGCAGAACAAATGCGCGCTTCACAGATATGATTGCGCCTCGCAGAAGCCACAAGGTCAGAAAATGGTCGACACAATAAGTTCTCCGGCGACGATGGCCTTGATTCCGCACGCGCTCACGGCCCGAGCTCTGCTTCTCGGCGAGCGAATCGACACCGAGGGACTGGAGCGGGCTGATCTGGTTTCCACCGCGCCGCTCGCCTTCCGCGTCGGGCAGAGCGGATTCGCGGTGCTGTATCGCTTCGGGGTCGCCGTTCTCTTCGGACTGTCGCCACTTGAGGAGGACGAAATCGTCAAGAAGATCGGCCTTCGCGTCTCGGGCGCGTCGCGCGGCGACGACGAGACGCTGATCGTCGAGGCGACGCCGGACGGCGATGAGAAAGCCCTTCCGGATGGCCGGCTGGCGGTCAAGGATCTGTCCGAAGCGCGGCTGCTGGTGATCGCCGACGTGTTGGCGAAGAGCGTCGCGCTGGCGCGCGACGAACGCCGGGTCAACGCCGTCTTCGACACGATCGAACCTTTCGCGGCCGAACTCGCGGCGAAGGGCAGTCCGCCGTGGAAGCGCAAATCCATGTTGGAGCTGATGGGCCAGACCCTGCTCGTGCGCCACCGCGTCTCCGGCCGCGTCGCCGTCGACGACAAGCCGGACGTGCTTTGGGATCGGCCGGACCTCGAACGGCTTTATGCGCGTCTCGAGGACGAATATGAACTCACGCCGCGGGCGCGCACGCTCAGCGCCAAGATCGACGTGATCGGCGAAACCGCCCGCGCGCTCACCGATCTCATCGACGCGGCGCGCTCGGTTCGGCTGGAGTGGACGATCATCGTTCTGATCGCGATGGAAATCGTCCTCACCCTGTTCCAGATGTGGGTCGCGCGAATGGGCGGCTGAGCGCGTCTTCGATATCGCGCAGCGGCGTTTCCCCCGCGATCCAGTTGAAGCTCGGCAGCTGGTGGCGCGCGAAGGTGAACTGCCGCTTGGCGTAGCGGCGGGTATCGAGCTGGCTGCGCAAAATCGCCTCTTCCAGAGTCAGCCGTCCGTCGAGCCAGGCGATGAGATGCGGCACGCCATGCGCGCGCATCGCCGGCAATGCGGGATCGAGTCCGCGCGCCTTGAGCGCCGCGACTTCTTCGATCGCGCCTTTCTGCGCCATCTCTTCGAACCGCGAATCGATGCGCGCGTAAAGCGTCTTGCGCTCGGGGGCGAGGAAAAAGGCCGCGCATTCGGACGCTTTCAGGAGCGGCGGGCTGCGCAGGCCATGAAAGGAGACGAGCGGCCGGCCTGTCGCTTCCAGCACTTCGAGGGCGCGCAGCAGCCGCTGCGGATCGGTTTCGCGCAACGTCGCCGCCGTATCCGGATCGCGGGCGGCGAGTTCGGCGTGAAGCTCGCGCGGGGTCTTGTCCTTGGCCCAGGCGCGCAGGGCTTCCCGCACCTCGCCGGGCGCCGCAGGAATATCCGAAAGCCCATGGAGCGCGGCTTTGAAATACATTCCCGTGCCGCCAACCAGAACAGGCGTCAGCTCGCGCGCTTCCAGGTCGCGCAGCACACGAGTGAAATCCTCAAGCCAGCGTCCGACCGAATAGTTCGTCGCGGCGTCGACATGACCGAAGAGATGATGCGGCGCGGTGCCTTCCTCTTCGAGCGTCGGGCGCGCGGTGATGATCCGCAGGTCTTCGTAAACCTGCATCGAGTCGGCGTTGACCAGCGCGCTCGGCCTGCGGCGCGCCAGCGCCAGCGCCAGCGCGGACTTGCCCGAAGCGGTTGGACCTGCAATGAGAATGGCGCGTGCGCGCATGGCGCTATTGCCGCTGAAACGGTGGAGATGTCAAAGCCCTTCGACTATGTCGCGACCTTCGTGGCCGGCCGGGGCGCCGGGCTCACTGAACGAGCGGTGTCGGGCGCTCTCGATGACGCAGGGCTGGTCGACGCCGGACGCGACTGGCTTGCGGAAGGTCTCGCCGTCGACGCGTTTTTTTCTGGCGTGGGCCATGACCTCGCCGATTTGCGGTCGCGTTTGAAGGCGGCGCTCGCCGATGATCCGATCGACGTCATCGTTCAGCCGACGGCGGGGCGTCACAAGAAACTGCTCGTCGCCGACATGGATTCGACGATGATCGGACAGGAATGCGTCGACGAACTCGCCGGCCTCGTCGGTTTGCGCGACCATGTCGCGGCGATCACCGAACGCGCCATGCGCGGCGAGGTTGATTTCGAATGCGCCTTGAAGGAGCGGGTCGCGCTGCTTTCGGGGGTGACGCTCGCTGAGATCGAGATGCTGCTCACGCGCATCACCCTGACTCAAGGCGGGCGCCAACTGGTGCGCACGATGCGCGCGCATGGCGCCTATACGGCGCTCGTCTCCGGCGGGTTCACGCAATTCACCGAACCTGTGGCCGCACGCATCGGCTTTGATGAGTCGCGCGCCAATCTTCTCGAAATCTTTGAAGGCGCGCTGACCGGCGCGGTCGTCGCGCCGGTGCTGGGACGCGAAGCCAAGCGCGCGGCCCTCGTTGAATTGCGCGCGGCGCTCGCGCTGCCGAGAGACGCGACCATGGCGATCGGCGACGGCGCCAATGATCTCGACATGTTGCACGAGGCGGGGCTGGGCGTCGCCTTCCACGCCAAGCCGAAAGTGGCGGCGGCGGCGGACGCGCGCATCGATCACGGCGATCTGACCGCGGCGCTCTATGCGCAGGGATTTCGGCGGGAGGAATTTGTGGAGTGACCCGGAAGCGGTTGCCGATTGTCCGCTAGTGGAGACGGCCCTCGTCCTTCAAGATGGCCGCTGCGCGGCCTCCTCAGGATGAGGGGCCTTATGTTGCGCAGTTCTTAAGCAGATCGTCTGAACATTTATCCCGCGCCTGTAAGCAGTCCTCATCCTGAGGAGCCGCTGAAAGCGGCGTTTCGAAGGACGAGGACTGCGCTGTGCAGAACTTGCACTTCGCGGGAAGCAGTTGCCGATTGTCCGCTAGTGGAGACGGCCCTCGTCCTTCGAGATGGCCGCTGCGCGGCCTCCTCAGGATGAGGGGCTTTATGTTTCGCAGCTGCAGGGGATGAATGACGCTTGTTGCTCTCTGGACAAGCCAGCCAGCAGTCCTCATCCTGAGGAGCCGCTGAAAGCGGCGTTTCGAAGGACGAGGACTGCGATGCCGGTCGAAGGCGCGAGCGTCTACATTCTGCTCTGCGCCGACGGCAGCTATTACGCCGGTCTGACGCGCAAAGAGGTCGAAACGCGGGTCAGCGAACACAATCTCGGGATCAACGCCGATTACACGACGCGGCGCCGACCTGTGAAGCTGGTCTGGTCTGAACGTTTCGAACGTTTGACCGAGGCGATCGCGATGGAGCGACAGATCAAGGGCTGGAGCCGCGCCAAGAAGGAAGCGCTGATCCGCGGCGATTATGACGCTTTGCCTGCGCTGGCTGCGCGCCGAAACAAGAAAGGCGGCCCCAAGCCGTCCTAATCATGAAGCGCCAGCAAGCAGTCCTATCCTGAGGAGCGCCCACAAGAAGTCCTCATCCTGAGGAGCGCCCGAAGGGCGCGTCTCGAAGGACGAGGACTGCGCGATTCAGAATTCGCGCATCGCGGGACGCATGCGGTTGTCGACCTCCGCTACGGGAGTCGGCTCCACGTCCTTCGAGACGCGAGCTTCGCTCGCTCCTCAGGATGAAGAGCCTTGGATTGCGCGGTATTTTTGCGGACATGCCCCGATCCCTTGTCGCGCTATAATAACCGCGCCACTAAGCAGTCCTCATCCTGAGGAGCGCCCGCAGGGCGCGTCTCGAAGGACGAGGACTGCGCGATTCAGAATTTGCGCATCGCAGGACGCATGCGGTTGTCAACACTCGCTACGGGAGTCGGCTCCACGTCCTTCGAGACGCGAGCTTCGCTCGCTCCTCAGGATGAGGA
>JBFXJV010000123.1:0-8755 GCA_050174515.1 Methylocystis sp. | reverse complement strand
AAGGTTACCCGCATCCGTCTCCGCGATCGGCAGCGCCGTTAGTGATCCGCCTCCCTTGGACTTTGCGAGCTTGCATGCGCGCTCGAGAAGACGCGCGTGCAGATAGAAAATGTCGCCGGGATAGGCCTCGCGTCCCGGAGGTTCGCGGATCAGCAGTGCGAGCTCGCGATGCGTAGCGGCATGTTTTGTCAAATCGTCGAGCACAACCAGCGCGTGGCCGCCACGATCGCGAAAATACTCCGCGACGGCGACCCCAGCAAAAGGAGCAATCCATTGCAAGCCCGGCGGGCTGGACGCGGACGCCACGACAAATATCGTCTTCTCCGGCGCGCCATGGGCGCGCACCGCGTCTATTACGCGCTCGACAGCAGTCGCCCGCTGTCCAATGGCGACATAAACGCAAATGATGTCAGAACGTTTCTGACTGAGAATTGTGTCGACCGCGATGGAGGTCTTGCCGGTCGCGCGATCGCCCAGGATCAGTTCGCGTTGCCCGCGACCAATCGAAAACATCGAGTCAATCACAGTGAGTCCGGTCGCCAGTGGTTCATTGACGAGGTCGCGGTCGATGATGCCGGGCGCTTCGCGCTCGACGGGATGAAACGCTTCGGCGATCGCCGGTGCGCCGTCGTCAAGCGGTCGTCCAAGCGGATCGATCACACGACCCAGTAATCCGGGTCCCACCGGAACGCGCGCCGTTTCTCCAAGACCGACGACCTTCGATCCCGCTTCGATAAATTGACTTTCATCGAGGAGCACGGCGCCAATTCTATCGACGTCGAGAACCGTCACGAAACCGATGCCGCCGTTTTCGAACCGCAGCAACTCGTTCAGGCGCGCTTGCCGCAATCCCGAGACAAACGCGACGCCGTCCGCAAAGCTTTCGACGCGCCCGATGCTTTCGGTTGAGGGGCCAAGCGCCAATTTGGCGACCGCAGCTTTCTGCCGATCGAGCCATCCCGGCCAAAAGCCCTGGTCGGACGCGCCGGGCCGCAGATCAGCTGACGTCATTTGCGTCACGCTTCTCGAGTTCTTCGGCGATACGGGCAAGATCCGCCCGCAAGCTGTTGCGGATAGAGGTGTGGCGATTTTCAAGTTCGAGACCCGCGATGATGGAAGGGTCGACGTCCACGTCAAACGCGAGCGGCCGACCGAAAGCGGCCTGCAATGCATCGCGGCAGCTTTCCATCTCGCCTGGCGTCAATGCGCGCGGCGCTTTGAGTCGGGCAGTCTCCTCACGATCAAAATCTGTCTTTGCCTCGGGCGGCAGCGCCTGGACCGCCTGCTGCAGACCTTCGAAAAACCCGCTCACCCGAACGGAATATGGAAGCCGTTCAAGCAGTCGACCGGCGATTTCAATCGCAAGTTTTACCGCCGCCGCCATTTGCGCATGGCGCCCAATTTTCATCTCCCGTTCAATGTCGGCGCGCGCCTCCTTGAGCAATTCACTTGCCTCGGCGTGCGCCGAAGCGACGAGGGCGTCTTTTTGAGTCTGCGCTTCGGCGGCGGCCGCGGTCAAAACCCGCGCCCTTTCGGCCTCAATATTCGCGAGCCTCGTTTCCACTTGAGCCTGCGCCGCGAATGCGCTGGCTTTGGCCGCTTCCGCTTCGTCAAGCAGGCGCCGCGCGGTCGCCTTGCGCAAGGCGATGACTTCGGCGACGGGTTTGAACAGGACCCGGCTCAAGAGCCAGATGAGGACCAGCGCGTTGATGGTCTGTAACGCGAGCGTCCACCAGTCTATGCGCATCGGCCGGGCGCCTTACTTGACGAATGGATTTGCGAACAGAAACAAGAGCGCGATGACAAGGCAATAGATCGCCATCGTCTCGATCATCGCCAAGCCAACGAACAACGTGCGCGACAGCACGCCCGCCGCTTCCGGTTGGCGAGCGATGGCGTCCATCGCCGCCGCGACGGCTCGACCTTCCGCCAAGGCTGGCCCGATCGCCCCGAAGGAGACGGCAATGGCGGCGGCGAGCACGCTGATATTTTCAATCTGATCCATGATCCACTCCTTCTGGCGGCGGCGTCGGTTCTTGTTTTTTGTCCTCGATCACTGCAGCGGCGGTGAACACCATTGCCAAAATGGTGAAAATGTAGGCCTGAACCGCGCCGGTCAGCAGATCGAGCGCCATCAAAGGGATTGGCACGAGCAGGCCGGCGAGCGTCAGAACAATGCCGACAACAAAGACGCCGCTCATGACATTGCCGAAGAGACGCACGAATAACGAAAAAGTGTGCGTGATCTGCTCAACCAGATTTAGCGGGACCATAATCAGGCTTGGTTCGGCAAAGCTCTTGAGGTAGCCGAAAACGCCTCGCGTCTTAATTCCATAGAAGATTGTCGCGGCAAACACCACGAGAGCAAGGGCCATATCCGTCTCAAGCCGCGCAGTCGGCGGCTCCACGCCGGGGATGAGCGCTGACCAGTTGGCGGCAAGGATGAATAGAAACAACGTCCCGAATAATGCGCGATAGGGCGCCGGATCGATGCGCATTATGTCGCGCGTTTGGGCGTCGACTGTGTCGACGATCAATTCCGCGATTGATTGAAGCGTCCCCGGCCGCGACTCGAGATGGGCCGTCGCGAGAATGCAAGCCGCGACAAGGAAAGCCATCAGCGCCCATGTGGTCACTACGGGCTTTGTTACCCCGATCGAACCTATATGAAAGGCTGTCTGAAGCTCCAGTGGCGATGCAATCATGACGGCTCCCCAAGGCGTCGGGTCAACAACTGACGTGCAATCAGAATTCCCGCCGCGCCGGACAGAAGCGGCAAAGCGCCCGATTTGGCGAGGAGCAGCAGCGCGATCGCGAGCGCCGCAAATCGCAGCGCAAACATTAAAAGCGCCCGAGTTGGGGAACAGCGCTGCAATTCAACAACACTGCGCCAAAGCGTCAGAAAATAGCAGTAACCGGCGATAGCGCCGACCGTCATCCCTCCGCCAACTTTGAGCGTCAATATTGGAAGAGAACTTAATTCTATCGCGTCGATCATTGCCGAGACATCCATTTCCACGCGAGCCACAATCCGAGCGCAGCGCCCAGCATAACGGCGGGCGCCGAGAACAAAACGCCTGACTTCATCGTCTTGTCCAGCCAACGGCCGGCCAGCAGTCCGAGCAAGGCGGGAACGACAATCGTCCAGCCAAGAACGCCGATCTGACCAAGCCGCCTGCCGAGCGACGGCTCCGGGTCGCGCCGGCCTTCACGATCTCGGGCGGCCGCTTTGCGCGCTGCGTCGGCGAGTCGCTCGGATGAGCCTCGTCCTTCTCGTTCGGTCATGACGCATCTCCCTCGCGTTCGCCCATTCCCGTTGGCGCCAATCCGGCAGGCCGCAGGTAGCGAACAAGCTGACGCACCGCATAAGCATGCAGCCGTGTCTGCTCAACGCGCGTGCGGCTGGCGAGGTCGGCGCGTGCGGCGGCGGCGGTGCGCACCTCCGCCTCGAGCGTTTCGACATCATCGCCGAGGACGCCATATCGGCAAGCGACACGAATTTCGGCTCCGTCCTTTACGGTCAAGACGCCGCCACGTACGGCGCAGAATCGCTCCACTTGCGCTTCCGTCCGCCAACGGAGGACGCAGGCCGGCAGCGTCGTCACAAAATCCGCATGCCCGGGCAGGACGCCAAATCCGCCGCTTGCATCCTCGGCGCGAAATGACGCCACGTCAGGGACATCAATGAGCAGCGCCGCAGGCGTTGAAATAACGAGTCGGAGCCCTCGGTTCAGTTCAATCACTCCTTTTCGAGATTGCGGGTGGAATCTTTAGCGCGCGCGCCGGAAGCGCGTTCTTTTTCATGCGCCTCATCGAGCCCGCCGACCATATAAAACGAGCTTTCCAACCAGGCGTCGCAGTCGCCAGCCAAAATGGAGTTGCACCCGGCGATCGTGTCCGCAATCGCAACGGAACGGCCCGGCAGACCCGTAAAGGCCTCCGTGACCGCGAAGGGCTGCGTCAGAAAGCGTTGCAGGCGTCTGGCGCGTCCCACTAACTTTCGATCTTCGACGCTCAACTCGTCGACGCCGAGCAGGGCGATAACGTCTTGCAGTTCTCGATAATGTTCGATGACGCGGCGCGTTTCCGTCGCGACGCGCGCATGTTCGGCGCCGACGATAAGCGGATCCAGCAGCACGGAAGAGGAAAGGATTGGATCGATCGCAGGATACATGCCTTCCGCCGCCATTTGACGCGAGAGCACCACCATGCTGTCGACATGCGAAGCGATGGTCGTTACCGCCGGATCGGTGAAATCATCCGCAGGCACATAAACGGCCTCGATCGCCGTCACCGCGGCCGAACCAACGGAAGCAATACGCTCCTGCAACGCGGCGACTTCACTTGCGAGCGTCGGCTGATAGCCGACGCGCGACGGCATTCGACCCAGAAGCCCGGAGACTTCCGCTCCTGCCTGCACAAATCGGAAGACGTTATCCATCAAGAGCAGGACATTCTGCTGGCGATCGTCGCGGAAGAATTCGGCGATCGTAAGCGCCGTTAGCGGCGCGCGCCAACGTGCGCCCGGCGGCTCGTTCATTTGGCCGTAAACAAGCGCGCAACGATCGAGAACGCCATAGCGCCGCATTTCGAGCAGCATCTCATGGCCTTCGCGCGAACGCTCCCCGACGCCAGCAAATACAGACAGGCCCTGATAGCGCGCGACCATGGCGTGGATCAGCTCCATCACGAGGACTGTCTTGCCGACCCCCGCGCCGCCGAACATCGCCGCCTTGCCGCCATGCGCGAAGGGCATAAGCAGATCTATCGCCTTGATCCCTGTCGAGAATAGCGTCGTTCCAGCGCTCTGCCGGGCGAGCGGCGGCGGAGATCGGTGGATAGGCCGTCGCGGCGTATCGATTGGCAGGGGCGGTCCCTTATCGGCGACGCTTCCGGTGACGTCGATCAGACGGCCAAGCACCGCTTCGCCGACCGGCGTTTCGATGGGGCCGCCGAGCGCCAGCGCCCTCTGGCCACGCCTCAATCCGATCGTCGACTTCAACGCGATGGCGCGAACGGTCCGCTCATCGATATGCGCCTGCACTTCGGCTGGGATCGCTGCGCCTTCGTCTCTTGCAATCAGCAGAGCATCTTCGACTGGGGGCAATCTTTGCGTGTGGAAGACGACGTCAATAATCGCGCCCCGCACCGCGGAAACAACGCCGATATTCTCCAGATCATTCGATGGCGCCTGAGACTCCTCTTCGCTCTCTTGGGCGTGTGGGAGCTCATTTTCCACTGGCGCCTTCCCCCTATGAAACGCTAAGCGCTGTTCCGGCACAGCTTAACAGCGCTATTCCGTACCCCCGGCATGAATACTCCGTTGCGACAAAGTTCAAATTGTCGGCCTAAGCGTCGGCGACGACCGGCGCGGAAACACATCATACCACGGCCCAAATTGCGATATCGCCCGTGCAGTGAGTTAGCGTAAATTCTACGATAGCCCGAGAGCCGTCCGCCGGACTGATCCTTCAGACGATTTCGATCCTGCGCGGAAAGGTTGTGCTGGCGGGCGGAACGGCGAAGCGCGATGACCCGCGTATTTCGGTCGAGGCGTGGCGAAAGTCGCTTCTGCATTTGCTCGACGATCTTCCTGCAAGAGGCGTTTCGCACCGACTTTTACCGAATCGACATCGCGTTCAACGACGATGGCGGCTGGACCTATGTGACGCGAACCGATCTCGCCCTTCGCGGCAATATGCCGCCGTTTAACCATCGCGACACAAATACACTGCGGCGGATCGCGCCGCCGACGCCAAACCCGCTCGTCGTCCTGCTGAAGGACGGCGGCGTGAGTCAGCTCCAAACTGTTGAAATTATTGGCTGGGGCGGGAGGATTCGAACCTCCGTATGGCGGAATCAAAATCCGCTGCCTTACCGCTTGGCTACGCCCCAATGCGCAGGTGAGGCGATAGCGCGCCCGGCCGCGACAATCAACTGCCGGGCGGCGAAGCGAATCCGCTCGCACGCATTCCAGGCGATCCGTTGGCTGGGCCTGTAATTCCCGGCAGGCCAAGGGCCTGATCGGGAATCCAGAGCCGATTCATGAGCGCTGGTTTTGCTCTGGACTCCCGATCGCGCTTCGCGCGTCGGGAATGACATGCGTGTGGTTTAGCCGGAAACCTCGTCACACGGCGATGGCGCCGGCGCTCGCCGCGGCGCGCCGCAGCGCCGCGATATTGTCGGCATAGCGCGCCTGTCCGCCGTGGAACGCGGCCGAGCCGGCGACAAGAACATCGGCGCCCGCTTCGACGATCTGTGGCGCCGTCAGCGGCGTCACGCCGCCGTCGACCTCAAGGCGGATCGCGCGCCGTCCGATCATCTCGCGGATCGCGCGGATCTTATCAAGCTGCGAAGG
Organism: Methylocystis sp.; assembly: GCA_050174515.1. Taxonomy (GTDB): domain Bacteria; phylum Pseudomonadota; class Alphaproteobacteria; order Rhizobiales; family Beijerinckiaceae; genus Methylocystis. Next base: position 2,397 of record JBFXJV010000123.1, on the reverse strand, counting down.
GATGAAGCTCTGTCCGCCGAAACCGGGATTGACGCTCATCACCAAAATCAGATCGACGTCGTCCAGCACATATTGCAGCGCGCTTTCATGGGTCGCCGGATTGAGCGAGACGCCCGCTTTTTTGCCGAGCGCGCGGATCGCCTGCAGCGAGCGATGAAGATGCGGCCCGCCTTCGGCGTGGACGGTGATCACGTCTGCGCCCGCTTCGGCGAAAGCGGCGATATAGGGATCGGCCGGCGAAATCATCAGATGCGCGTCGAGCGTGAGCGTCGTCACCGGCCGCAGCGCGGCGACGACGCCTGCACCGAAGGTGATATTGGGCACGAAATGCCCGTCCATCACATCGAGATGAATCCAGTCGGCGCCGGCTTCCGTCATCGCCCGCGTCTCCTCGCCGAGACGCGCGAAATCGGCCGAGAGGATGGAGGGCGAGATGAGAATGTCGGACATGGCGGCTGCTTGATCTGTGTTCGCCGATCATTAGCATGATGGCGCGGCGCGGCGCGACGAAAATTGGCCGCGGCGATACTCTGGGGCGGTATAGTGAATCGCAAAGCTGAAGCGGCGGCTTAGTGGGCGCCCCTATGACCGATCCGAGCGAGGCGCAGGTCGCCAGTTGGTCCAAAAACGCCGAACAGTGGACCGCGGCCGTGCGCGGTCAAATGATCGCCAGCCGTCGCGACGCGACCGACGCCGCGATCCTTCGCGCGGCGCGCGCCGGTCGGCTCGGAAGACTGCTCGACGTCGGTTGCGGCGAGGGGTGGCTTTGCCGGGAATTGAGCCGAGAGGCCGCCGAGGTCGTCGGCGTCGACGCGTCAAGCGAACTCATCTCCCGCGCCCGCGAAGAAGGAGGGGCGACCTACTTCGTTCTAAGCTACGCGGAGCTTGCCGAAAGGCCCATGCGGGCCGGTTCTGAGTTCGATACGGTGATCTGCAATTTTTCATTGCTTGACGACAAGGCGGCGGCGTTGCTCGACGCGCTCGCGACGATTTCGGATCCCAACGCCCGCCTGCTCATCCAAACGCTTCACCCGATCGCGCTGACGCCGCCCTATGAGGACGGATGGCGCATCGAGCGCTTTGACGGATTTGGAGAGGCCGGCTGGGCTCCGATGCCTTACTTTGCGCGCACGCTCGGCTCTTGGCTTGACGCGATTTCCGGGAATTGGGCGTTGAAGCAAATCCTGGAGCCCAAGGCGCCGTCGGCGCAAACGCCCGCCTCGCTGCTGCTCGTCGCCGAGCGTCGCTGAGCGCCTGATAAGGGGCGCCGATGCGAGCGTCGGAGAAGGCTGATCCAACGTTGGCCAAGGACGCATCTACAATGCGCCCTTAGCCTTCGCCGCACGAAAGCGAATCCTATTCCGCCGCCTTCTTGCTCGCGAATTGCGGATCGAGCGCGCCGCTCGCATAACGCTTGGCCATTTCCGACAGCGGGATCGGCTTGATCTTCGAGGCCTGCCCCGCCGTGCCGAATTCCTCATAGCGCTGTTTGCAGACGGCGCGCATCGCCTCCATCGCGGGCTTCAAATATTTGCGCGGGTCGAATTCGCCCTTGTGCTTGCCGAGGACGCCGCGGATCGCCGCGGTCATCGCGATGCGATTGTCCGTGTCGATATTGATCTTGCGCACGCCATATTTGATGCCGTGCTGAATCTCGGCGACCGGCACGCCCCAGGTTTGCGGCATCTCGCCGCCGGCGGCGTTGAAGGCGTCCTGCAAATCCTGCGGCACCGACGACGACCCATGCATCACGAGATGCGTGGCGGGCAGGCGGCGGTGGATTTCCTCGACGACCTTCATCGCCAGAATGGCGCCGTCTGGCTTGCGCGAAAACTTATAGGCGCCGTGTGACGTGCCCATCGCGATCGCCAGCGCGTCGACCTTGGTGCGGGCGACGAAATCCTCGGCCTGGGCCGGATCGGTCAGGAGCTGGTCATGCGAGAGCTTGCCTTCGGCGCCATGGCCGTCTTCCTTCTCGCCCGTGCCGCTTTCGAGCGAGCCGAGCACGCCAAGCTCGCCCTCGACCGATGCGCCGACCCAATGCGCCATGTCGACGACGCTGCGGGTGACGCGCACGTTATAATCATAATCGGCCGGCGTCTTGCCGTCGGCCTTCAGCGAACCGTCCATCATCACCGAGGTGAAGCCGAAGCGGATCGCGCTGGCGCAGGTCGCTTCGGCGTTGCCATGGTCGAGATGCATGACGAGCGGAATGTCCGGCCAGATCGCAGCGAGCGCCTCGATCATCTTGGCGAGCATGACGTCATTGGCATAGGCGCGCGCGCCGCGCGACGCCTGGATGATGACCGGCGCGTCGACCGAGGCGGCCGCCTCCATCACCGCGAGGCCCTGTTCCATATTGTTGATGTTGAACGCCGGAACGCCATAGTCGTGCTC
>JBFXJV010000122.1:0-8755 GCA_050174515.1 Methylocystis sp. | reverse complement strand
GGATGACAGCATACAAAGAGGAGCCTCAGAATGTCGTCGCGGTAATCGGCCTCGTCGATCCGCACGATGGCTTCGCCCTCGGTATCGGAGAGATCGGAGATCGCCTCGTCGGCTGGCAAGGGCTGCAAGCGGCTTTGTTTACGAATCGTATCGATTCCGGCATTTTTGCCGACCATGATGAGCCATGCCGCGGCGTCGCGGGGCGGTCCGTTCTTCGGCCAGGATTTCAGCGCCCTGAGGCAGGCTTCCTGGAAGGCCTCTTCGGCGGCGTCCAGATCGCGGAAGTTGCGCAAGAGCGCGGCAATTGCCTGCGGACGAGCGGCGGCGATGGCGCCGCCGATCCAGTCGCCTTCGCTCATGAAGCGGCCTTTTCCGGGAAAAACGCAGCGACGGGCCGTATCTCGTACGCGCCGCCCGGGTTCACCGCCGCGAGTTCATGGGCGAAGCTGAGCGCTTCATCGAGCGTGTCGCAATCGAGGATGTAAAAGCCCAGGAACTGTTCCTTGGTTTCGGCGAATGGTCCGTCCATCACGAGCGGCGGATCGCGATCCTTGCGCAGCGTTGTCGCTGCGGTCGTCGGCAGAAGGCGCGCCACCGGCCCGAGCTTGCCCTGGCGCTGATACTTCTCCATCACCGCGCCGAGCTTGGCCATGACGGCGTCGTCGTGCTCCTTCGACCAGGCGCAGGTCACTTTTTCATCGTGATAACAGAGGATGGCGTATTGCATGGCGCAAAGTTCCTTCGAGTCCGCGTTCCGTCAGGCCTTCTGATTTTTCGCCGCCTCGGCGGAGACCCGCTCCTCTTGCGCCCTGAGCTCCGGCGTGAAGGCGTCGCCGAAGTCCTCCGCGTCGAAGACGGGACGGATCTCGACTTCAGTCGTCTCGTCATGCGGATTGGGACAGCGCCTGAGCCAAGCGACCGCCTCCGCCATGTCCTTCACTTTCCACAGCCAATAGCCCGCAACCAGCTCCTTGGTCTCGGTGAACGGGCCGTCGATAACCGTGCGGTCCTTGCCGGCGAAGCGCATCCGTTTGCCCTTCGAGCTGGGGTGCAGGCCGTCGCCGGCGAGCAGGACGCCAGCCTGGACCAGCTCCTCATTGTAAGTGCCCATGGCGATCAGCAGCTCCTTGCTCGGCATTTCGCCGGCCTCCGACGCCTTGCTCGCCTTGACGATGACCATGACTTTCATGCGGATCTCTCCCTCTGTCAGATGCTCGGCGCCCACGCTCGCATCGCGACGAACGGTGCGTCCTTCTTTGAAGACGTGCGGCCAATGGCCTTCCCGACATCGGTCCCACGCCGCGCGCGCTCGACTCGACAATCGCCTGTCGGGAAGGCGGCGAACCGGGCGCTCTGGCGCCGCCGGCCTTCGCTGAGAGCTTCGCCGCGACTTCGAGAAGGCGCCGCGCGCTCAACTTGGTCCGGGTTTTCATTACCTTCAGGAAGATCACAGTTTGCGGTCGGGCATGCAATCAACGGCTGGATCGCGGGAATCGAAACCGCGGGGAACGGCGAATTGCGCGCCGCGTAACCGCGAAACGTGAAGCCTCGCGACGTCAGCCGAGTTTTAGCGCGCATCCCGCAATGCCCCAGACCTCGCTCGGCTTCGACAATATGCTCGTCAAAGAATCGCGGCTCGTGCGGCGCAGCCGCAATGTCGGACCGTCAGGTTTTCGGACAGGAGCGCCCCCCGTTCATCGCAGGCGGCGTGAATCCGCCGAAGGCGCGCTCAAGCTGCGTCGCAAAGGCGATCGTGGTGCGATCCTCGAGATAGGGGCCGATGATCTGCACGCCGATCGGCAGGCCGGAGCCGTCGTGATCGATCGGCGCGACCGTCGCAGGGAGACCCGCGATCGTCGCCGGCGCCGCCCAGATCGTGTGGACGTCCAGATAGGCGTAGAGCCTGCCGTCGATGCGGGCGCGGCGCGCCTCGAGCGGCGTCGAATGATCGTGCGGAAACGCCGTCGTCGGCGCGGCGGGGCAAAGCACCACGTCGAAGTCGTGGAAGAACTCGCGCCATTTCCGCCGCAGTTGCGCGCGTTCAGCTTCGGCGCCGCGCCACTCCCGGAAACTCAGCACCGCGCCGCGGGCGCGCTCGGCCGCGAGGCTCTGGTCCCGCAAAGACAGCGAGTCCGCGTCGCGAAAAAGTTTTTGATAAGCGTCGAGCGGAAGCCCGGCGCCCCAATAGGCCGAGAGCAGGCGCGCATGCAGACGCGTCGCTTGCGCGAGATCCGGCGCGCGCGCGCGTTCGTCAGAGACTCTGGCGCCGGCCTGCGCGAGCCTTTCCGCCAATCTCGCGAGCGCCTCGCGCACGACGTGCGAGGTCGGCCCCAGCGGATGCGCGTCAATCATCAGCGCTCGAAAGTCGCTCAGCCTGTCGTGGCGCGGCGGCGGCAAGGCAAGCCCGTAGCCGACGCCCGCGGTCATCTCGTCCGGCCCGGCGACGACGTCGAGCGCCAGCGCGAGGTCGGCTGCGCTGCGCGCCATCGGGCCGATCACCGCAAGTTCGTGCTCCTCCGGCAAGGGCGCCGCGCCCGGACGCGCATGGCCCCTGCGCGGAACAAGCCCCTGTGTCGGCTTATGGGCGTAGATCCCGCAATAATGCGCCGGCTCGCGCATCGACCCGCCCATGTCCGAGCCGAGCGAGAGCGCGCAAAACCCCGCCGCCAAAGCCGCCGCCGAGCCGCCCGACGATCCGCCCGGCGTGCGGCAAGGATCGAAGGGATTATGCGTCGTTCCGTAGACCGGATTGTAGCTCTGCCAATCGCTCAGCCATTGCGACACATTCGTCTTGCCGAGAATGACGGCGCCGGCCGTTTTCAATCGGGACACCGCGAGCGCGTCGTCCTTCGGCGTGAAACGCCTGAAGCGCGGATCACCCCAGCTGGTCGGCAATCCGGCGACATTGAAGGATTCCTTCACAGTGACGGGGACGCCGAGCAGCGCGCGCTTCTCGCCGCGCGCGAGCGCCGCATCGGCGGCGCGGGCGGCCGCACGGGCGCGCTCGAAGTCGCGCGCCGGCACGGCGTTGACGCCCGCGTCCAGCGCCTCGATCCGCGCGATCGCGCGATCCGTGAGCTCCAAGGCGGATATGCGCCGCTCCCGCAGCGCGGCGACAAGGTCGCCGGCGGAGCGGTGCTCCCACTCCGGGGGCGCAAGCGCCTGCGCCGCGACCTCTTGCGCCGCGACCTCCTGCGCCGCGACCTCCTGCGCCGCGATCGCCGCCGATGCGCCGCCGGCCCCCGCCGAGGCCGCGCAGGCGCCCGCCTTTAGAAGAAAATCGCGTCTTGTCGAAGCGGCGGCCGCGCCGTGTGACGATCGGGATTCATCACGGCGATCCATGCCGGCGCGTCACGCGTCGGGCGCGGGCCGGCCAATCGCCATCTGGCCCACCGCGCCTTCGACGTGAAACGACAGCCCGGTCATCCGGGCGAAGAGATCGATGTCGCCGACGCCAATGGCGCAGGCGCCGAGCTCCATCTCCGTCGCCATCAGATAGAGCGTCTGCATGACGACGCCGACATGCTTCAAGACCAGGGCATAAGCAAAGCCGCTGTATTTCCACGACACGCGTCCAAAGCGCGCCGCCATTGTGATCATGATTTGTGGCGGTTTGGGCGCGCCCATCGCGAACTGGCCGTCGTCGATGATCGCCTCAAGCTGGCGCTGCGTGACCTCGATCGCCACGAGCGCATGGCGATCCGCGTCATAATGATAGAAACCGCGCGCCAGGCCGTCGCATTTGTCGACGGCAAGATAAAGCTCCAGCTCGTAGCTTGCGCCGCCGGAAGGATAAGGTCGTGCGGCGATCTCGATCTCCTCGCCGTCGGCTTCGATCAGTCGTTGGCGCGAAACGATCCGCGCCGCGCCGTCGAGAAATCGCGCGACTTCGGCGAGGGTGATTGGATGCGCGCCATCGAAGATGCGGTCCGAACGCCGTTTGCGCAGCAGCGCCGCAATAGCGGAATCATTCGCGTCGGCGATCTTGCCGAGTTCGATCGCCGGTCCAGGCCAGGCGGGCCGCGCCGCGGGCGGCTGCGGGACGAGATCCGCATGGGCGTAGAGTCCGCCGGTTGGATTGGCGTGGCGGCCGTTGGTGCTGCGAACATGGAAGAGAAGATCGTGGAACTCCCAGAGCGCAAGATCTTCGTCGCCCTCGCCTGCGCGCAAGGCTCTGCCCGGATCGGTCGCGAAGGCGATCCTGCAATCGATGAGCAGCGCGAGAAATTCTTCTCCGGGGAAATCCGGCTCGCTGCGCAACTCGGCGAGCGATCGCGGCGTCGCGAGCAGCGCGACGGCGGACGCCGCGCGCGCGTCGCAAAGGCGAAAGGCGGCGCCGGCCAGGGGCGATTCCAAAATCAGGTCCTCGCCGCGCCGTCGCAGATAGGCGAAGCGCGAAAGAACAAACTGACGCGTTGCGTCGAGTTTCTGAATGTTCGGCCGATAATCCCGCATCTGCGGCTCGACGACCACGATGTCCCGCCCGCCCGCGCCGCGGGAAAGCCGGTATTCGACAAGGCCATGAAGAGCGAGCCGCTGGATCAGCCCGCGCAGTTCCTTGTCCTCGGGCGCCTCATTCTCCCCGACGGCCGAAAGGGGCCGGCCCATGGCGAATTCGGACGCGCGGCGGAGGGCGGCGGCGCTGAACTTCCCGAGGAGCAGCGTTTCACGATCGAACCGCGCGCGAAGAACGCCGCCCGCCTCTTCTTCCAGGGAAACCCCAGGGCCCAGTTTGGCGAGAAGCATTGCGGGGGCGCGGCTCCGATCGGCGCTCAATTTTATGTCCGTGGGTGCAGAGGATTGAGATCCCGCTCCCGCGTCGGCCGCTGACGCAAACCCATCGCGACGGGCGTATCGTAGAGCCGGCCAGGTCCGAAGCGGCGATAGAAATGCCTCAGGCCTGGCACAATCACCCGCACGACGGGAACCTCGATGTCGGGCCGCGTCTGATCGAGCACAAGGAAGTCGAATCCCTTCTTGGCCATATGCGCCACGCAGGCGCGGACCTGTTCGCGGCGGTCGCGGGTCGCAAAATCCTTGAAGCGCGACCGGCCGAAACTCGCCTTGCCCTTCGGGCGCAAATAAGCGTGCTTGCGCAGCGGCAGCGGATCGCCCCCGTAATCGTCGCCGTCCTCTTCGGGCCGTCCCCGCAAATGCTCGATCGCGAGAAACTGATTGAGCTCGGTCATCGCGCGCAGCGTCGCGATGCGGGGATCGAAATGCGCGCCGGCGGCGACTTCGATGAACTCGCGTCCTTCATCCTTCCAGTGCGCCACGGCGATGACGGCGGGAATGCCGACGTCTGTGGTGACGTTGAGCGCCCACACGTCGCGCCCCATTGCGGCGAAGGCGGCGCGCAGGTCGCAGACATAGCTGTCGCGCAATTTATCGAGATCGATCTGTGGAGCCCGTAACCGGTTGTACCACCAGATCGCATAGGCGTCCCGCTCCACGAGTTCGAGAAACCCCTGGAGTATCGCTTCTTCGATCGTATTGCCGGCCGCGCAGCCGTTCGAATCCGCGCTCAGCGCGTTGCCGCAATCCGAATTGTGGAAAAAATAGAGAAGGCCGGTCGGCGCATATTTGAAGCGTTCGTCGCGCAGCGACCAGACGGGCGACCATTCCGTCTCGATCGAAGGATCGAATCGTCGCGGCGCTTCATCGCTGGAGCAGCACCCTTGCGCGCTCTCTCCGTACTGCGCGTCGCTGTAGTGGACAATCTCTTCGGGATGGATCGCCTCGCCGGCCGAAAAATCGACGAAGCGGCGCGCGACCCTGATCTCGTCGCCCTGAAAGATCCCGCAATAGCGTTCGATCGCCTCCATCAGGGCGCTGGCTTCGCCCTGCTCCGCGATGCTGCCCTTGCCATAGCTGTCGCCGCTCAACCCTGCCTGCAGGGCGTCGACCGTGTCCGGACGGGGCGAAAAGTTGTGGCGGGCGAGAAAGCTCGCGTCGAGCGGCTGATCGCTCTTGATCCGTTCGAGATGCGAGACGACGCCGGTCAGCGGACTCACATGTTTGCGATAGCGAGCGACGGTCTCTGCGGGCGTCATTGAGCGATAGCCGCCGCTCGTCACGACGATCCTGCCGCCGGCGCGCAGCCGGATGGGCATCGGCTGGCGTTCGGGATCTCGCGCCGGCGCGGCGCCGCAGACCGGGCACTGTGGGCGCGCCGGCACATAATGGCGCGCCACTTCGGAGCCCAGCATGTCGAGACTGACGATATGCTGGCCAAGGTCCGTGCGAAATCCGCTGGCGATGGCCTTTCCGATCTCGACGGCGGCGAGCGAGACGCCGCTGCGTCCCAACGCCTCTGCGTCAAGCGGCGAAGCAGAGACGCAGCGCGCCGCCTTCCGATCGAGAAAGGCCTTGACCTGCCGGTTCCATTTCATCCGATCGGAAAGGCATCGCCAGCAGGCGCCTTTGCCGGGACTGAAAATAGGGCCGACGAGCGGAAACAGTCCCGTCGGCTGAACAGGCAGCCAATCAGCCTTTGCCTCAAGCTGGCGTTGATTGAACGCTGCGAGCCGCTCGTCGAGATAATCGCCGACCAGCGCGACCGTAAGATCGCCGCCGCCGTCGGCCACCTTGACGCCGAAGCCGCGCAGCGCGTCCGCGAATTCCTCTTTTCCGCCGACGCCCAGCGACTCGATCGCTACGCTGACATTTTGCAAATTTTCAGCCGCAGCGGCGGGGCTGAGACCGAGACTTGCCCAATAGGCGGCCGTCACGTCCTGCGCAGCGCCGGAAGGAACAACGAAGCGGCGATCCGTCAGTCGCCTGAACGCTTCCTCGATCTTCGCCACGGGAAACTCGGCGGCGAGCGCATAGACGATCGACGTCTGATCCTCGCCCGCGGCGATGCGCTCGGCGAGCGCGCAATACAGCGCGCCGCGCAAAAAGAATTTCCTGTTCTCGGAATAGAGGCAGACGACGTCGGGCGGAAAAATATAGACCGCATAATTCGGCGCAAAACGAAGCGTCCCGCCGGCGTAGGCCTCCAATTGTCGCGCGGGCGCTTCCATCGACATCTATCGACCGCCGGCCTCCACACATGTTTGTTCGCCAGCGACGCGATGGGCGACGCCGCGCAACCACAGCAGCGATTCGCGCTTGCATAGGACGTCGAAAACCCGCTGCCGCGGGCTCTGATGAGTTCCCGCGGCGCAAGCCCGCTTGACGTCAAACCTTACGGAAAAGGACTCAGGCGCCGCAGCCCCTGCAACCTCTGCACCCACCGCAGCCTCTGCAACCGCCGCAGCCGCGGCATCCTCTGCACCCGCCGCAGCCGCGACATCCGCCACAGCCACGTCCCCAGGCGACGGTTTCGGACTTGGCTTCGCCAGCGTCCTCACGATCGAATAGACGGAAGGAGCTGAGGCCGACGTCGAACACCTCCTGTTCATGGAGATCCACGTCCATAAACCGCATATTGCTGGTCGCCGGCTCGGTCGCAGCCTCAGCAGAGCTGCTCTCTGCACAGGCGGCTCCCGCGAGCGAGAAAGAAACGCCGATGACGCCGAGCGCCTTTGCGCTTCGATTTGGGCTCTTAGAATCGTCCGATGAACGCGCCATTGCCCCACCTCCCCAAAAAGATAAAAACCTATGGCCTCAACAGCGTTAGTCTAGCACCCATCCCCCCGTCGTCAATGCCCTGGTCGGCGCGCGGCATGCGTCATGCCAGCGAATCAATTGCTTGGCCTCGCCCAAAGCGGCTCAAACAGCATCAGCTTTCGGACGTCACGCAGATGTCGCCCATAAACAGGGCGTCGAGACCGGCCCCGCGAAAGGTGGCGACGGCGTGGGCCGGGGTGCAGACGATCGGCTCGTTGTCGTTGAAAGAGGTGTTGAGCACGAGGGGCACGCCGGTTCGCTCGAAAAATCGCGAAATCAGCGCGTGAAAACGGGGATTCGCGGCGCGCCGCACAATTTGCACCCGCGCGGTCCCATCCTCATGGAGGACGGCAGGAATGCGCGCCGCGCGGCCAGGTTTTGTCGGGCAGGCGAAGAGCATGAATTCGTGACTGAGCGACGCCGGCCCGAGGTCGAACCAATCGTCCGCATGTTCCGCGAGCACGCTCGGCGCGAACGGCCGAAAGTCTTCGCGGTGCTTCACCCTCTGGTTGAGAATGGCGCGCGTGTCCGGGCGACGCGGATCGGCCAGCAGCGACCGATTGCCCAGCGCCCGCGGACCGAACTCCATCCGCCCTTGAAACCAGCCGACGATATTGCCGTCGGCGATCATCTCCGCGGCCTCCCGAGGCGCATCCTTGCATTTGCGCGGCTTTAGACCGGCGGCGCGGACGGCCGCCAGAGCTTCCCGCTCGTCATATTCAGGTCCAAGATAGGGCGTTGCGCCGCCTGTCGGCCGCTTCGCCCCGCGTTGCGCGCAATGCGCGACAAGCGCCGCGCCGATCGCGGTCCCGGCGTCGTGCGGCGCGGAAGGAATGAAAATGCCGCTGAAGCCGCTTGCCTGCGCGAGCCGCGCATTGGTCACGCAATTGAGCGTGACGCCGCCGGCCAGACATAGGGCGCCGCCCGGGGCCTCGCGTTCGAGACGGCGCAGAAGCGAAAGCGCCGCGAGGTCCGTCGCGTTCTGAAGCGCCGCCGCAACATTCATGTGGTGGGGGAGGAAGTCGCCGTCCGGCGCGCGCCGCGGTCCAAAAAGCGCATCGAGCCCACGCGGTTCGAGCGAATTGAAGCCGATCGCCGCGGCGTCCACGACGTAGCCCTGCTCCGTGACCTGAATGATCGA
>JBFXJV010000121.1:0-8810 GCA_050174515.1 Methylocystis sp. | reverse complement strand
AGAGCAGAAGACACAGCAGTCACCCGCCTTGGGTTTGAGCAACGCCCCGCAGCCTTTGCACTCATAGAAGACCTGGCAGGCATCCGTTGGCATGGTTTCAGTCGATTGATGGCCGCAAGAGGGACAGGTTATCGTCGAGAGGAGTTGCACTTACCGCCCCTTCAAGAGTTTCAGCAGCACGGGGTCGATGTAACCCCAGCTCGCCGCCAGCGCCACAATGAACGAGGCGCTCAACAGCAGCCCGAGCGTTGCGCGCGATCGCTGCGGCGACGCGCAGGCCGAACCGGAGACGCAAGAAGCTGGACGTTTCCACCACCATGCGCCCCATCCCCCGACAATTCCCAAGGCGCTGACCGCCAGAAATGGGACACGCCATTCGGCGGCCATTTCGAGACCGCCGAGAACGCCCGCGCCCGCGCCGAGCGCGGCGAGACCGAGCGGAATAACACAGCACGATGAGGCGACGACCGCGCCGAGACCCGCAACCAGTCCCAATGCTGCAAACCACTTTGGGGCGGCAGGCGCGGCAGGAGGAGGAGTGACGGCGGGCGTCGTCTCTTGCGCGGCATCGTTGATGGTCATGGCTCGCTCTTCCTTGATGGTCGGGCTATCCTGCGCCCCGTAGCTACTACGGGCGCAAGAGAAAAAATCCATGCAGCCTTTGACGATTGGCAGGCTCGCGGCGGCGGCGGGCGTCAATTTCGAGACCGTGCGCTATTACGAGCGCATCGGCCTCATGCCGCCACCCGCGCGGACTGCGAGCGGACATCGAGCTTACGAAGTGGCGCACATTCGAAGGCTAACCTTTATCCGCCGCGCCCGCGAGCTTGGATTCAGCATCGAGGACATTCGCGCCCTGCTCGCTCTCGCTGAGCCGTCGCACGCGTCCTGCGCCCAGGTGCAAGAGATAGCGCAGGCACATCTTGATGACGTGCGAGCCAAACTCGCCGACCTCGCCAAGCTTGAGCGCGTTCTCGCCGGGACCGTTGCTCGCTGTTCCGGGGGCCTTGCCCCGTCATGTCCGGTGCTCGACATGCTCGATACAGGCGCGAAGCTAAGTTAGGCCCTCTCGTCATTCATGCCGCCAGACTTTGACGGCGGAAATGATGAGGATGGCGGCCAGCAGCGGCAGCAAGATTGCGCTCGGCGTCATGCCGAGCAACCGCCCGCCGATGAATGTCCCGACGATAGAGCCGAGCGCCATGACGAGGACGAAGGAGCGGTTTTGTCCCAACACCGCGAAACTGCGGTCGCGGCTGTAACGGGTGAAGCCTACGATCATTGTCGGCAGACTGACCGCGAGCGAAAGGCTTCCCGCGAGTTTGATTTCCACGCCGAACAGCAAGACGAGGGTAGGAATAAGCAACTCGCCTCCCGCAACGCCGAGCAGCGAGGCGACAACCCCGATGACGCTGCCCGCCGCCACGCCCCCGACGAGTTGGAGATTGCCGTTTGCGAGAGCTTGGCCACCCGCGTGCGGATCGTGGCCGAACAGCAGCAGGGCAGCAATGCTCAAAAGCAGGAGGGCAATCACGCGATAGAGCGTCGCTGATTTCAGACGGGTTGCCCACCCTGCTCCAACCCATGCCCCTAAAAGGCTTCCCGCCAGAAGGTTGAGGATAATCGACCAATGCGCGGCGACCTCGCCAAACGGCACGGCGGCGGCCCGAAAAGGCAACGCCGAAGCGACGACCACAAGGCTCGTCGCCTTGTTGACGATCACGGCTTCAAGCGCGGGGAACCGGAAAGCGCCAATAAGCAGCGGCAGGCGAAATTCGGCTCCTCCCAACCCTATCAGGCCGCCAAGCGTTGCGATGATTGCCCCGCCGCCGAACGCCGCCGCTCTATTGTCTCTCATGTCCGCTCCCTTTTTTCGCAGCGTCGCACGGAACGTGCCGCTACGGCGACCAGGGGCGACGGGATGCAGAAAGATTTGCGTGACGCGAGGCCTCGACCGGACTTCGCGCGCCGATGAGTTCGAGGTGGAGAGTGCCTTTGACCACCGCGTTCGTGTCGCTGATCTCGATCATGAGTTCAGCGCGCCGTTCGGCGCCGAACGTTTCGAGTTCGTGCCGAGCGCTTTGAAAAATTCGATGTGCTCGCGAAGGTCGTTTCGCGGTGGGAACTGGCTTCTTCGACCAAGCAGATGCTTCGCAGAGAGGGGCCGCGCGCCGGCCTGAGAGAGCAGCGATGCCGTCACAAGCGGCTCGCTTGCCGCAACGCTTCTCGCCGACTTCTTTCCCCTGCCCGACGCTCAAGCGCCAGGCATTCCTCGCGCTTCAAAGAAGCCGTCGAGAAGCGTCCTCCGCTGGGCTTTGGCCCTTCGGGTGCGGCGCGATCCGCCCGTGGCTCATGATCGCTGTCAGGCCGCAATCGGCGCGGCCATAAGCGAAAGAGCAACGCCCATGGATCTCGACATCACGCCCATCCCCTGCGACGCTTCTTGCGAACCGTCATCATCGTATCTCCTCGACGAACTCGCGCTTCACGGATATCGCCCCTTTGACGATGAACCGGACCCACGTCCCCTGCCCTGCTCCGACCTTGGGGCAATAGCGCTCGAAGCCGCCGTCGAGTCGCTTTCGAATCTCTTTCTCAATACGCGGCTCGAAGCCGACCTGCCCGATCTGCTCTGGTCCTTCGCCAACCTCTTCCATCGCAAAGCTGAGCGCCTCGATCGCGAACTCGATGACAACGAAACTGCGCAGCGTCGCGCTCAAGCCGAACAGGATGGTTCGGAAATCCGTTCGGTCGAACTGGAACGGCTGATCGCACAAGGGCTGACGCTTACCGAGCGTCGAAACGCGTTCGAATTCTTTCGCGACCATCTCGCCGAACTCTACGCGGCCGAGACGGGCTCGGTCTGGCGTCCCCGCTCCGGTTCAAAGGTCAATCATCGCGCGCTGACGGCTGCAATGATCGATAGCCGCGATTTTCTGAACGCGAAGAAGCTCGCTGAGACGCAAGTGTTGTTGCCGCGCGGATCGCGGATCGCTTTTGCCGGCGGAGCCGAGTGCAACGATCATCGACGGATTTGGGAAACCCTCGACAAGGTACACGCCAAGCATCCCGATATGGTTCTTCTCCATGGCGGCGGCTTGAAAGGCGCCGAACGGATCGCCTCATGCTGGGCGGACAATCGCAAAGTTCCTCAGGTCGCTTTCAAACCGGACTGGAGCCGTCACAAGAACGCCGCGCCTTTCAAGCGCAATGACGTGATACTTGAGACGTTGCCAATCGGCGTGATCGTGTTTCCGGGTTCCGGCATCGTCGAGAACCTCGCGGATAAAGCGCGAAAGATGGGAATTCCGGTGTGGCGGTTTAGCGGCGCTCGAGTGTGAGCGCACCGTCGATTTTGGGCGGCGGTCTTTGTCATGCCAGCCTCAACAGCATGAAGTGCATCGATAGTTGCCGGCCGGCAACTATCGATGCACAGCAAATTCTTGTTTGCGAATCGTGCGTTAACTTTTGGTTAACCCAAAATTCCTTGCCACCGAAACCGAATCGGGAGAACTTGTCACGGCAATCGTTACCGGTTGCGCCGGAAAGCGTGCCTAACGAGATTTGCCGTGGACACTCCTGCTCTTCATTTTGAATCGAATGCGATCAACGAGCTGGTTGGTGCACACGCGCGGGAACTCTCTGCGCGTCTCCAGGCGCATCGACTGCAACTCTTCCCCCCTGAGGCGAAGAAGACTTTACGACGATTCTCGTCCTTTGAGGCTGCAAAACTGATTGGAGTTAATGACGGCTATTTGCGCCGCCTGTCTTTAGAAAAGAAGGGCCCGGCGGTCGAGGTCGGCGCGAATGGCCGCCGCTCGTACACCATCGGCGACATTCAATCTTTGCGCGTATATCTTGACGCGAGCAGCAAGCCCGACCGGAAATATATACCTTGTCGAAACGGCGCGGAGCATCTGCAGGTCATCTCTGTCGTCAATTTCAAGGGAGGCAGCGGCAAGACCACGACAGCGGCTCATCTCGCGCAATATCTCGTGCTTCGAGGCTACAGAGTACTTGCGATCGATCTCGATCCTCAGGCGAGCCTTTCCGCGCTGCACGGCGTGCAGCCGGAGTTCGACGTGGGGGTTAATGAGACTCTCTACGGGGCGATCCGCTATGACGAGAGCAGGCGACCGCTCAGCGACATCATTCGAAAAACCTATTTTGAGAATCTGAGCCTCATCCCCGGCAACCTCGAACTCATGGAATTCGAGCACGAGACGCCGAAGGCGCTTATGACCGACCGCCATGTCGAATCCATGTTTTTTACGCGTATGGATTCCGCACTTGCCTCGGTCGCCGACCAGTATGACGTGGTCGTAATCGATTGCCCGCCGCAGCTCGGTTTTCTAACCATGTCGGCGATGTGCACTGCGACCGCCGTGCTAGTGACCGTTCATCCGCAAATGCTCGACGTCATGTCGATGTGCCAGTTCTTGATCATGACATCCGACCTTCTTGGCGTTGTCGCCAAGGCCGGCGGAAATATGGGGTACGACTGGATGCGGTATCTCGTCACTCGCTATGAACCGGGTGACGGCCCGCAGAACCAAATGGTGTCCTTTATGCGCTCCATGTTTGGCGAGCATGTACTCAATTTTCCGATGCTGAAAAGTACGGCGATCGCCGACGCCGGCATTACCAAGCAGACGCTTTACGAAGTGAGTAGGGATCAGTTTACCCGCTCAACCTACGACCGCGCTATCGAGGCGCTCGACAACGTCAATGGCGAGATCGAACAGCTGATCCGCAATGCATGGGGGAGAGGCTAATGGCGCGAAAGAACCTGCTGGCAGGCCTCACGGGCGCTTTGTTGCCGGCCGGCAACTCGGACGCTCAGTCAACAACTGACGCACGAAAGCCTTCTGCGGCGGCGCACCTGGGCGTCCTCGGTACACGCGGCGCGATAGGGGCGGTAAGCCGCTCGATCGAACAGCTCAAGGCGCACTCCGTTGTCGATATCGCACCTAATCTCATTGAGCCGTCGTTCGTATCCGACCGTCTGGAAACTTCCGAGGAACATCACCGCGCGCTCGTCGAATCGATCCGCGAGCATGGCCAGCAGATCCCTGTGCTCGTGCGCCCGCACCCGGTGCAAGAGGGGCGCTATCAGATCGCCTACGGACGGCGCCGGCTTCTCGCTCTCGCCGAACTTGGGCGCAATGTCCGTGCGATCGTGAAGCCGCTGAGCGACGAACAACTCGTCGTCGCGCAAGGTCAGGAAAACAGCGCGCGCAAGGACCTCACCTTCATCGAAAAGGCGCTCTTTGCGGCGCGACTCGAACAGTCGGGTTATTCGCGCGAGACCATCATGGCAGCGCTGACTGTCGATAAGACCGGTCTCTCGCGTCTGATCTCCGCCGCCGTGAAAATTCCGCAAGATATCATCGAGGGCATTGGTTCGGCACCGTCAGTTGGGCGCGATCGCTGGGTCGAACTCTCGACACGACTCGAACGCGTTGGCGCTCTAGCGCTCGCTCGTGCTGCGATCGCCGAGGGCCAATTTGCAGCGGCAACGTCGGATTCAAAATTTGAACGCGTCTTCGCCGCGCTCGCTCCGAAGCTGGCGAAGGGCAAGATCGTTCGTCCCTTAACGTTGAAAGCCAAGGACGGCGTTAAGTTCGGCAACGCAAGAGATGAGCCTCGGACGCTGACACTTGTGATTGATAAGCAAGTCGCAGGTGGCTTTGCGAGGTATTTGCTCGCCGATCTGCCGGAACTCTACGCATCCTTCAAGAAAGGAGAAGACGTCGATGACGGCGGTCGGCGTAGCCACGATAGCGCAGGAGAAGTGTGAGTTTCGGCCTCTCGCTAAATTCCTAGCGAGAAACCGCGATAAGTTTCTTCCGGCCCTCTGCCTCTTATCGGGCGCGGAGGGCAACGAAGGTTAATCTGAAAACAGGAGATTAAACCGCAAAAGAAAAAAGCCCCCGAACGTCGCCGCCCGGAAGCCTTTCTCTGATTTAAGCACTCTGAGAATCTCACTTCCGCGAATCACAGTCAAGAGTCTTGGCGCCAATTTCGGCGAGCGGATTTCTTTTGCCTGAACGAGGCAAAGGATCATGCGCACATATTCAACGACGCCCTTTGGGCGGCGGCCGCTGTCGCTCGCCATGGTGGCGGCACAGGCGGCGACGCGAGAATTCGCGGCGAAGCCCGGCGCGTCCGAGACTGTCGTCCATAAGTGGCGACTGTTTCGCGCGCTCACAGAAGCCAAAGGGCCGCTCCGGATCACCGACCGCGCGCTGTCAGTCTTGCACGCCTTACTCAGTTTCCACCAGGAAACGGCGCTGACGCTGCCAGAGACCGAAGCCGCGGAGGGGCAGGGCGATTCACCAGCTCCCGGGATCGTGGTGTTTCCGTCCAATAGGGAACTCTCGATCCGCGCCCATGGCATGGCCCCGGCGACCTTACGCCGCCATCTCTCTTCGCTCGTCGAGGCCGGGCTGATCATCCGGCGCGACTCGCCGAACGGCAAGCGCTTCGCCAGGAGAGGGCAGGGCGGGGAGATTGCGGAAGCCTTCGGCTTCGATCTGACGCCCTTGATCGCGCGCGCGGCCGAGATCGAAAACCTCGCCGAGGAAGTGCGCATTGAGAACCGCGCTATCGCGCTCTTGCGCGAGAAGATCACGCTCGTGCGGCGCGACATCGTCAAGATGATCGAGACTGGCATGGAGGAGGGCGTTCGCTTCGCGGTGGTATCGATCGACGGGCAAAAGATTTGCGATTGGGAAGGCCTGTACGGGCGCTATCAGGCCCGCACGGGGCGCTATGCGCGCAACCTCGGGAGGGGCGAGCTAGAGGCCTTGGCAAGCGATTTGGCGGGCTTCGCGACAGAGATCGAGAAACTGCTGGAAACTCACGTAAAAGGCCAAAAAAGAAGCGCCAATGAGTCCCAAAGTGAGCGCCATATACAGAATCAAATCACAAACATTCCTGACCTTGAACCTGACCTTCAAGAAGGTAGGGCCGAAACGTCCGGGCCAATGCCGGAAGAGGCGAATGCCGATAGGGGAGGGGATCAAGAAACTGAGGCTCCCAGTCCAGGACTCGGCGAACGGAAAGCATCACCGTCGCGAACCTATCCTCTCGGCATGGTGCTGCAAGCCTGTCCCGACATTGCCGATTACGGCAAGAGCGGCGAGATTTCCTGCTGGCGCGATCTGATTGACGCGGCGGCGATCGTGCGCTCGGCGCTTGGCGTCTCGCCCGACGCCTGGAAACAGGCGCTCGACGTTCTGGGCGAACATGACGCCTCGATCGTTATCGCCGCGATCCTGCAGCGGGGCGAGGAAATCAAATCCGCCGGCGGCTATCTGCGGGTTCTGACCGCCAAGGCGCGAGAAGGGGAATTCTCGCTAGGGCCAGTGCTGATGGCGCTGCTGCGCGGCAAGGCGGCGAAGGCGGCGCGCGAGCGGAGACAGGCGGGATGATCGAAGATTTCAGGGCCGGCTTTCCATGCCGTGGATTTGGCGATTATCGTTGCGGATCAAGGGAGCGCGGACGCGATGACCGACACGACGACCCAGCTCGCTATCCTTTCCGACGCGCTGATCAAAATCATCGAACTTGGCCCATTGGCGGCGGAGGGCAAGGAGGCGTCAGCCGATCTCTTGATCCGGGCGGGCGACATCGCCGCGCAGGCGCTGACCGCCGCCACCTATGGCCAATTGCCGCCATTCGCGGAGCCATTGGAGCCTTAATCGGGCGCGGACAGGCAATGAAGCGCCGGCTGGCGTTGCCGGTCGAAATCCAAAGAGTGGTCGAACATTGCGCCCATCGGATTTTCCCACTCGCCAAGCCGCAATGTGGGCTCAGCCACGGAGGGGATGCGCTTTGGCGAAGAGGACGGCGGCCTCGAAAGCCTCACGCGGTAAATCAGGGTTCTCGGCGGCGATTTCGTCGAGACTGTCGCCATGCGACAACGGCGCTTCAACGGCGTGCGCCGTGATGCGCGTGCCCTTGATAACCGGCGCGCCGCCCTTGATTTCCGGGATGCTTTCGATCCAGGCGTCGCGCGCGTAGACATCGTCCCACGCCCGATTTTCTGAGCGAACTAGGCCCGTAGTTCCGTTCGTGCGTTGTGTCATGCGGCCTTGTCGGACCGGCTCGAACGCCGGCGGGTCACTATCTTCGCAAGACCCGCCTCCTTGATCACCAAGGCCGGATCGCGCGCAAGAATTCGCACCAACATTCCGGCGGCGCCCGACGGGGACCGCTCTCCGCGTTCCCATTTGCGCACCGTCCCCAGAGACGCGCCGGTGACCTTTGCAAATTCTTCCTGCGTCAGACCCGCCTTGAGACGCGTTTCCGCAATGAACGTGCGATCGACCTTGACACGATGCGCCCTCGCGCCAGAGCTTTTACGTCCTTTTGCATAGGCCAGAGCATCTTCGAGGCCTGCGATCAGCTTACCGAAATCCTTGCCGTCCATATCGCTACCTCCCGAACTGAGCGCGAATTGCCGTGGTGAGCGCCGTCGCCGCTTTGCGTTGTCTGGAGTCGAGATCACCCTGCACATTTTTGGCGTAGACCGCGATGAGGAACACCGGCATGTCTGCGTCGTGGAAAAAGGTGATGAGCCGCCCTCCGCCCCGTTTTCCACGGCCCTTCAGCGGAATTCGAACTTTCCGCAAGCCGTCTGTGCCTGGGATCACGTCTCCTGCTTGAGGATCGGCGGCGATCGTGTTGACCACTTCGATCCTTTCAGCTTCGTCCATCAGCTGGACCGCGTCGGCCAGATAAGGCGCCGTTTCGACAACGGTGATCAGCGACGCGCTTTTCATCGCCGCTATATACCCCAAAGG
>JBFXJV010000120.1:0-8815 GCA_050174515.1 Methylocystis sp. | reverse complement strand
GTGGCATTGCCGGAAATCTCGGCCGAAAAGACCGTCATTTCCGGCACCAGACGCGGCCGCAGCGCCGCCACTTCGGGAATCGCGAGCGCTCGCAGGGCCGTCGCGGCGATCTCGGGGGCATGCGGTCCCGTCGCCGGACTTTCGGCTTCGGCGACTCCAAGTTCGGCGAGGAGGGTTCTCCCGCGCGTCTCCAATGCCCCCGGGTCCTCGGCCGTCTCGCCCGTCAGCACCTCCTCCAAGAGCTTGTGCAAAACGAGACCCCGTTCCCGGCCGCCCTGAATGGTCTCGCGCAGCAAAGCGGGGCCGGATTCAGGGGGGAGGTTCGCCTCCAAAGCAGCTGCGTCGGTGAATATGTCCTCGTCGAACCGAAAGGGTTGTTCGCGCTCGAACCCCTCATGACGACTCGGGCTCCGCCAGATGATGCTGCGTCGGGCTGTCGCGATGGTCGCCGCCTCGGTTCGCCAGCTCGCCTCGTCTTGCGGGTTTTCCGGCTCTTCGGTTTTTTGAGCTACAGGCGCGCCTGAAAGCGCGGCGGCATCGAACGTCGGAAGCTCGTCCAAGCGCGCCCCGAGCAGGCTGAACCAATCCGACAGCGAACGCTCGTTCTGGCGCGGCAGCAAAAGAAGATCGCAAGCGCGCGTCAGCGCCACGTACCAGAGGCGGACGCGTTCACGTCGAAGCTGATCTCGCTCTTCGTTCTTGACGACTTCATAGTCAGGTGGCGCCCGCCCCAACAACTTGAAATGCACCGTGTCATCCGAGCGCCGATGCAGAAAAGCCAAATTCTCGTCGAGCTCGGTCGGGGAGTTCACGGGAATGACGATAGGCCATTCGAGACCCTTCGCCGAATGAATGGTGATGATCGATACCGCTTCGGCGTCCGAGTCTGGGCGGCCCTCGATCTGCTTTTCGCTGTTCTCCCAATAGGCGCGAAGGGCCTCGACAAAAGCGGCGAGCCCGCGCGCGTCATAGGCGCGCGCCATCTCGAGAAAGAGTTCGACGTTCGCGAGCGCCCGCTCGGCGCCGCCACGATATCTCGCCCGCAGGATCGGACGCACGTTCAGTTCCTCGGCCGCTTCCGCCATCAATTGGTAAGGCGTGGTGTGACGCGCCCGCCGGGCGAGACTCTGCAGCACTTCGAGCGCGCGACCGAGGACTGGGTCGGTGATCGCCGCGCAATCGGTCCAAAGATGCAAGTGTGGCGGCACATCGCCGGGCGTGGACGGAAGAGCGGCAATGGCGTCGGCGATCTGTTCCTCGGTGAGTCCGACGAGGGGGCCGCGCAAGAGAGCGCCTAACCCGAGCGTGTCGCGCCGATCGGCAATGGCGCGGGCGAGGGCGATCAGGTCCTGGACTTCTTGGCGGCGGAAGAAACTCTTGCCGGCTTGCGAGGCGATCGGAATGCCGCGCCGCTCCAGCGCGCGTTCGTAAATCCAGAGGCTCGTGCCGGTGGGCGCCAACAGGGCGATATCGCCCGCGCGACAAGGCCGCATTGCCTTGACGTGCTTGTCCCACACGGGATAGGCGCCGACCAGCCGCTCCAACAGATCCGCGATGACCGACGCCTCCTCGCGCCGCACCAGATCGACGGCCAATTTGCCTTGGCCATTCCTGTGCCGCGCATCGATGGCGATATCGAAGCAAGCGAGGGCGGGTCGGTCGTCCTGCGGTGCCCGGGTCGACTGCAACGCGATGAAGCCAGGCTGGCCGTGTTCTTCGGAAAGCAATCCGCAAAACTGCGCGTTAGCGAAATCGAGAATGGGTTTCAGCGAACGGAAATTCGCGGTGACCGCTATGACCGAATGGGCATCCTGGGCAAGCAACGCGCGCTTGGCTCCGATGTAAGTGTCAACGTCGGCGCCGCGGAACCGGTAAATCGCCTGTTTCGGATCGCCGACGAGAAATAGACTGCCCGGACGGAGCCGCCGTTCGAGCCAAGGCGAATCAGGAGCACCGTCGCCGCACAAGCGCCAGAGGATTTCGGCCTGCAGAGGATCTGTGTCCTGGAACTCATCGACCAGGATGCGCGGATAACGCCGACTGAGGTCCTGACGCACGGCTTCGTTGCGTGCGAGCAAATCGCGGGCATGGTGGAGCACGTCGTCGAAATCGAGGAGCGCCGCCCGCCGCTTGTAGTCGGCGTAGAGTTTTGCGAGCGAGTCAAATTCGGCGACGAACCGGGTGAAAGCGGCCCCGCAGACAGCGGCCGCGAAAGCCTGATAGGTGACGTCGCAACGAGCATAATGGACCTGCGCCGCGTCTGAGAGTTGGGTTCCTCGCGCCTTGCCGAGCCCCGCGTCTTTCGAAGACTTCTCCCACTTGCCTTTGTTTCGCCAGGCCGAGAAGCGCAGCTCGGAGCTGTGCTGGCAACAAGGGACTTCGTGAAAGAAGAGCTGCGCCAACCGCCGCCCGCTTATCGGCGCGGTTAACGCATCGTCGGCGAGATTCTCGATGCACTCGAGATCGACGATTATCGTTTGCGTCGCCCCTTCAGTGAGCCCGCACTCCGCGTACCAGGCGGCAAAGTCGCGGACAGCGTGCGACAAGGCATGGAGCGCGCCGAGGTCGAGAACGACGGGTGGCTGTGCTGCCGTGCGCTTCGTGCGCAAGAACGCGGCCGCGTCCTGAAAGAGCTTGACGAGGCCGTCCGGCTCTTCCTGCAGCAGCTCGACAAAGAAATCATCGGCGTCGAGTTCCGGCAGCGGCGGCAACCGGCTCAGTCCCTCGGCGCCGCGATCGCGGCCAAAGCGCGCCGATAGCCGAGCCTGGACGAGATCCTGATAGGCGAGACCGGCGGCCGCCGGATCAATGATGGCGGCGCCGGGATCGATCCCGGTCTCGACCGGATAAGGCTTCACCAGCTGCTGGCAAAAGCCATGAATAGTCGTGCAGGTGATCTCGTCGAGAGAATCGGCGGCTACGGCGATCGCCTCGACCTGCTGTGCCGAGAGCCGTCCATCGGGCAAAGCAAGATGCAACTCGTCGGGAACCAAACCCTGCGCCAAGCTCGCCACGAAGCGTTCGATGCGCTCGAGCAGCTCAGAGGAAGCCGCCTCGGTGAAGGTAATGGCGACAATTTCTCGGGCCGGGACGCCACTCGCCAGCAGGAGGGCAATGCGTCCCGCCATCAGCGCCGTCTTGCCGCTTCCGGCGCCGGCTTCGACGAGCAGCGTCGAATCGTGATCGAGCAAGGCGCGCCGACGCGCGGCTGCATCGGGGAGCAAGTTGAGAGCAAAGCCGGCCGTCATCACTCGATCCCCCACAGCGGCGCCAGATCGGCGAGACGTTCGGCGACGAGCGGCCCTTTCAACTCGAAGTAGCTTTCCTTGGCGCCGCCCGGCAACGCAAAGGCGAGATCGTTGAAAGCGTCTTGCGCGCCGGCGCCCGGCAACAAATTGCCGGCGAGAATTTGGCGGCGCGCGGCGTCGACGAATGCAGCCAACTGCTCCAGCACCTGACCAGGATCAGAAAGCGCGTAGAGACCGCCGTCGCCTCCTTTCGGATAGAGGAGGCGCGCTTCGACGTCATTGACGCCTGCCGACAGCGCCCGGACGGCGTAGGCGTAGAGACAGCGTTGCAGTTCGGCGCCGCCCTTCAACACCGGATTCTTGTTCTTGCCCGGTGGCTTGCCGGACTTGTAATCGGTCACGCGGGCGCGAGCCCCGACGCCCGAAAGATCGAGACGGTCGATGGAGCCGCCGATCGCGACCCCCGTCCCGGGAATGACGACGGGCTGCAGCGGATCCCACGGAAGGCGCGCCCGCGCGTCAACGGAAAGCGCTTCGGCGCGCGGATCGCCGCCGAACGGGATTTCGGCAAAGCTTCGCTGATCAGGCAGCGCCTCTTCGCGGAAGGTCAACGCGGCGAAGGCAAGCGCACGGATGTCTTGGAGCTTCCTCCGCCAGAGGATGGGCGGCGGCACAGGACAGCGGCGCTCATATTGCGCGGCCACATCGGCAAGCGCCGAATCGAGGGCCGCAGCGATCGCCGCTGCATCGGCTGTCCCGAAACCGCCCGAGAGACCCGATTCCAGACGATTGACTGTCTGTTCGAGCACGGCGTGGAGGAGATTTCCGAAGGCGAGCGCATCGAGCAGCAAAGGCTCCTCGCTCTCCTGCGGCTCCTCCCAGCGAAAGCCATAGGTCCAAAGATAGCCGAGTGGGTCGCGCAACAGTTTGGCGAGCGAAGTCGCCGACTGCCGCCGATCGAGCGCCGCGACGACGAGCGGGTGGTTCGCTCTGATGAGGCCGTCATGCGCGGTGAGCCGCTCCGTGTGCCAGTCGATCCAGCAAGCGAGCGCTGATTGCGCCGCCGGCAATGCCTCGAATTCGGAAGGGCGGGCGAACAACCGGTCGGACCACCCCGCCGCGTGTTGCGGAATGCGGGCGCGCTGGCGATAGGCCTGCGGCAGTTTGGGGTAGAGCGGCGAAACGCCGTTGATGCGGCCCTGCGCGTCGCGCCGCGCATATGAGCAGAACACTTGCCGCGTCGTCGTCTTGATAACGGTGTCGAAGTCGCGCCGATCTGCCTCATGCACGGGCAACGGATCGAGGAGATCAGCGGAAACGATGTGGTTAGGCAGCAGCGGGTCTTCAGTCGGCCGACGCGGCCAGGCGCGCGAGGTGAGGCCGATGAGGCGAACGAAGGGTCGCGGCTCGGCGGCGAGCGCCGCGGCCGGCGACCAAATGATGGAAGCCTGTGGAGAAAACTCGTCGTGCAGGCGTAGCGTAGCGAGCGTTACGTCCAACGCCTCGGGCGGCCCCTCGATCAGGGCCTTACGCCAGATTGCGAGGCTGCGGTCGCGGAGAAGGCGCTCGCCGATCTCGGGGGCTTGCTTCAGCCCCAGCGCCAAGATGTCGACCAGCTCGCAGAGAAGCTCCGCGGCCGGAGCGGGGAGGGCTTCTGAGGGAACAGCGAGAATTTCGCGCCAGCTCGCCGCAGCGAGCAATGGCGCATCCTGAGGCAACGCCCGCTGCCAGTCGCGCGGCAAGATTTCGTAAGCTGAGTTTTGCCGACGCAGCAGGGCGATGAGCCGGTTCATGCGGGTATGGCTCAATCCGCGCAGCAGCAGCTCGGCGAGCGCCGCCGTGAGCTGCCCTTCGGGCGTGATGAGCGCCTTGCGGCCGTGCACGAAATGCAGGTCGAGCCCGCTCATCTCGCTCAGGGCCAAGAAGTGATCGTCCCATTCCTCGGGCGAAGCCGCCGCAATGGCGATCTCCTCAGGGCGCGCCAAGCCTCCTGCGAGCAACGCTCGCGCCCATCGCATGGCTTCGAGCGCCTCATGCCGCGGGCTTGCGCAAGACTCGCATCGGATTTCTGGGGCGCTCGCCGGCGCCTCGACGACCGGGATGCCGAGGTCACGAACCCAGGAGGGGACGTGGCGCGGGCCCGCGATCCAGTGCACCTCCATCACCTGCGACAAGGCGGCCAGCAAAGGTCGCCAGACCGGAGACATTTCGGTGCGGCCATTCACCGAAATCCACCCGAACAGCGTCCTGGCGTGGCAAAGGCGCGAAAGCGCCGCGGCGACGAGATCGCCCGGGCGGCGCATCGAAGGCGGCAAACGCCGTAGCGCCTCGGCCTCAAGGCGGCCGATCGCATCCAGTCGCGAGCGGGCCATGGGCGCCGCGTCGGCGGCGAGTCGGGCGAGATCGAGATTCGCCAACCAAGCCTTGCTCAATGTCTGGGCGGCGGCTCGCGAAAAGCCAGGAAGGCCTTTGATACCATTGAGCTCGCCGAGGTCGGCGGTTTTGGCCTCGGCGATCGCGGCCTTCAACGCGTCCGAGTCGATCGGTTGCAAGAATCCGCCAGCGAGTCGCGCGGCCAGGTGCTCGATGGACAGCGCCTGCAAGCCATGGCGTCGTTCGGCCGCAGCCTGCGCTCGGGCTGCCGACCATGCGAGGCGTGAATGGATGATAATCGTCTCGCGCATCAGTCCCTAACAGCCATAGGGCGTCGAATTCCCTACGTATCACGCCGAACCGTGAAGACGAAGGCCTGCAAATCTCCTGGCAGCAGTGTGCAGAGCGACCCAATCTTATGTTGGCGCCCAACCCATCATTCGGGCCACGCCCCTCGGAAAGTTGACGTTGGCGTGAGAATCGAACCCGAGTTCGCATAGCGCAGCGATGATCCGCTCGGGCCGTTCGTCTTCGATGCAGAAGCTCTCCTGCATTCTCACGCCGATTTGGATGCGAACAAGCTCGGCTAGGCAGCCGCGATAACTGAATTGGCGGCGCGCCTTGGTGAGTTGGACCGCTCGGAACGACGGCTCTCGATCGATAATCTCGGTCAAAAACTCGTTCAGCGAATACTGCTGGCGCTTCGCCGCCGGCAACTGCGCGCCCAATGACAAAAAGCCCGCTCGCAGCAGCTCCGTAGAGAGCGGAAAGACGCCTTTGAACGACGGACTCCAGCGTTCAAGACCATTGGCATCGACTTCTTTCAGTTGTTTGATTTCAAGCACGCCGCCCCGAATTTTCGCGCTATGCGGCGTCGCGAAATTCAATAAATATATTTCTTCGCTTTCTCTGGGCGCAGTTTGGAGCGACAGGCCGATCCTGGCTTCAAGCGGCGCGAGATTTTGGCCAAAGGTTCGCCACTCCCACCGAGGAAGCGTCTTCGTGTTAGCGTCGATCACGAGCGCTCCCCTCAAGCCCGCTTGCACCGATGACGATCAAAATCCATCTGTTGATGCGGAGTGCGGACAATGTCGACGCCGTCGGTCGTCGTTCGATAGAACAGCACATGTGAGCCGCCGGGATATTTGCGATAGCCAGCGCGCACCGCGGCTTTGGGGTTTCGGAATTTGATCGTGCAATGGATAGCTCGCATCCTGCAAGTTCCAACTGACGCGCTGACGATCGCGAGTGTTCGTGAAGAGGTTCGGCGCTCCGTAGGAGGCGCCCTATCTACTGAGCGTCAAGAAGCCCCTTTTAAGTAGAATGGAGGCGCGGCGATGGCGGCGATGAGTCCCCAAGAGACCGTTCTTGAGACGTCGGCGGCGGATTTTCGACTTCCCGCCACGGACGGCCGAACCTACTCGCTCGACGACATCGCCGGCGAAAATGGAACAGTGATCGTTTTCATCTGCAATCACTGCCCTTACGTCAAAGCCATGATCGACCGGCTTGTCGGCGACGCCAGCGTGCTCATGAAAGAAGGGATCGGCTTTGCGGCCATCTGCGCGAACGACGCCGAGACTTATCCCGAGGACTCCTTCGACAAGATGAAGGAATTCGCGAAGACGCACGATTTCCCCTTTCCCTATCTTCACGACGAAGCACAATCCGTCGCGCGAGCCTATGACGCGGTCTGCACGCCCGATTTCTTTGGCTACGATCGAGATCGCAAACTCAAATATCGAGGCCGTCTCGACGTGGGACGCACGTCTCCGCCTCCGTCCGGAGCGACGCGAGAGCTCGTCGAGGCGATGCGCGCCATCGCCGCGACGGGAGCGGCCCCTCCCGACCAAATTCCCTCGATCGGCTGTTCGATTAAATGGAAATCGACGCTCGGCTGAGCGCACCAAGCAGACTTGAGATAGCGCCTGCCCTAAACAGACGGCGAAATAGCGCCGAGCAGCAGGCGCAATTTGGGGACGGGCGCAACATGACCCTCCTTGTTGTACGAGGGCGATCCATGCAATCACCTGCTCCTGTTGAGCAAGGCGCTGTTCGGATTTGTGGGCGCGTCATGGCGCCTTTGGCAACAACCCAAATTCGTCCGAGCCGATTCGTTCCTGTTCGAACGCGTTTTCAACGTCGTGCAGTTTTGTGATACTTGCCACAACCCGCGCAACCTCCATATCGTCAAGCGGGGGGCGACATCGCACGCGGTTCCAGGCGAGCAATAATTCGAGCGCGACGTCGGGGTCGAGATTGTGCCAGAGTAAATGGCCGGTCAGCGAGGCAATCGTCGAGTTGCGTTGACCCTCCGCCACCCCTTCTTTCACGAGATGCCGCCAATCGGAAAGCGAACGTCCGACGCGCAGCCCCTGAATTGGCGTGATCAGCCAGCGCGACAGAGGCGCCAGCGCGATCTCGTCGGGGTTGCGTCCCGGAGCCCATTCGTAAAAAGCGCCGCTGGGGTGAATGGACGGCGGGGCGACGATGTAACCGCCGTCGCCCCGCAAATCGATTCCCTGCGCCAAGCCAGCGCGATTCCTGACGAGGCCGCCCGGGTGAGCGAAATATAGGTGACGGCCGCCGCCACCAGTAGTCGCTTCCACCGTCGCGGGAACGGGACCGTATCTGCGCTCCAATCGTTCGAGCGCCGCGTCGCCTCCGTGCTTCGGATCGACATCGAGGACAATCAAATTTGAAATCTCGCCTGTGACAATTCCGATATTGGCGTCCGGCCACCGCCGGAACCATTCCGTGACGTCCTCCCTCGAAGGTCGTCGGATCTGCAAATGCGTCCAAGGGATGAGCGGTCGCTTATCGCGCGGCCGCAGCGGCAAAACCGACCAGCCGTGAACCAAATAACGCTTGGCTGCTTCGGCCATCGCCGCCTGTTCGGCCATCGCCTCCACCTCACCAGCCGCGGGAAAAGCTCTCGCTCGTCCCTTTATCGGCTTCTTCCCTTTAAAGGACTTAAGGGAGGCTTCGGAAATAGGTCAAGCGCTGGCGACGCCAATGCAAAGCTCCAAGCGCATATATGTTACATAAAGACCGGCGCGGTCAGGGACTGTCTGTCGTCGAATGATTTGAGACAGGCTGGGCTGCAATTTAGTGGAGGATGCGGCTCACCTGACGATTGAGTTTAAGCGGCGGTCATTTGATGTTGCAAGCGTCGATTCTCGATTGTGATGCGC
>JBFXJV010000119.1:0-8843 GCA_050174515.1 Methylocystis sp. | reverse complement strand
GAGCCGACGACGGTCACGTCGCCCTCGGGGTGATAGATCGATTGGCCCGAGCGCACCGGCTCCAGCAGGATCAGCGGCGAAGAATTTGGCGCCGGCGGGGCGGCCGACGTGACGCCGGCCGCGCCGACCGAGCCGAGAGACTTCGCTATGTTCTTGAAGGCCGCTTCTTCGCTTGAGGTCAGCGTTCCCGAACTTGCGTCTCTCGAAGGCGTTGCGCCGGTTTCCGCCGGCGGTTGAGGAGTGGCGCGGCCGCCGGCCAGAATCGGCGGCAGCTCGTCCGACGCCCATGTCGGATCAACGCCGGAAAGACCCATGACGCGTATGCCGCGTCGGCTGAGATTTGCGAGGAGGTCGCTAAGTTGCGGCTGCTCGAGCGCCATCTTGCCAAGATCAATGACGATCGACTTCTTGGCGAAGAAGGCGGGAGACTGTTCCAGCAACGCGTCCAATTGCTCGAACCAGCCTTCGAGCGGCTCTTCCGGTTCGAGCGTCAGAACGGGGAAGGATCGACCCCTGAAGCGAATATGTCTTGACGACGCCTGCGGCACGACAGCCTCACGCAATTAAGATTTGCTTCATTTGAGGGCGTTAACGTTAACGAATGATTAAGGCGCGGGCGTAATTCGGCGATGCCTGCGGTTTATTCACGGATTAGGTCGGCGCGGATTTGGCGCGCGCCGCCGCGCCTTCCATCACCCCCTGAGCCGCGCTTTCGAGCACGAGCGCCGGATCGGCGCTCTTGACCGGATCGAAATGGCCGGAGATGGTCAGCATCGCCACGCCATGCGCGAGCGACCAGATTTGCAGCGCGGCGTAACGTGCGCCTTGGGCCGGCGCGCCAGCCTGCTGCAGCCAGGCGACAACGGCGCGCCAGAGGATTTCGAGGGCGTGATCGGCGGCGCCGCCCGCGCCCGGATCGGCGAGCGTCTGCGCCTGCCCGAACATCGCGGCGTAAAGTCCGGGCTCGTCCTGCGCGAATTTGAGATAGGCGGCGCACATCGCGCGCAGCGCGCTTTTCGCGTCAGGCCGGCCTTCGTCCCAGGCGGCTTCAATGCGCGCGCCGAAGGTCTCGAAGCCGCGGCGCGCCAATTCGCTGATCAGCGCGTCGCGTCCGGAGAAATGACGATAGGGCGCGGCGGGCGAAACGCCGGCGCGGCGCGCGGCCTCGGTCAGCGTCAGCGCCGCCGGTCCGCCTTCGGCGAGAATCTCCAGAGCGGCGTCGATCAACGCCTGCTTGAGCGATCCGTGGTGATAGCCGCGCTTGTGATGCATTTCTCACCGCTGCGCGGGGACCGGCGTCGCCGCTCCTTCTGCAAAGCTAGCCCGCGAGCTTGGCGACGAGCGCGTCCGAGACCTCGAAATTGGCGTAGACGTTCTGGACGTCGTCATTATCCTCGAGCAAGCCGACTAGCTTCAAGATTTTCTCGCCCGATTCATCGTCGACCTTGATCGTGTTCTGCGGACGCCAGACAAGCGTCGCCTTGCGCGGCTCGCCGAATTTCTCTTCGAGCGCCTTGGCGACGTCGCGCAGCGATTCGACGGAGGCGATCACTTCGTGAGTCTCGTCGGTCGTCGCGACGTCCTCGGCGCCGGCGTCGATCGCCGCCTCCATCATCGCGTCCTCCGTCGCCGCCTTCTTGTCGAATTCGACGAGGCCGACCCGGTCGAACATGAAGGACACCGCCCCCGTTTCGGCGAGCGCGCCGCCGGCCTTGGTGAAATAGGAACGGACTTCTCCAGCGGTGCGGTTGCGATTGTCGGTCAGGGCCTCAACGATCACCGCGACGCCGCCGGGGGCATAGCCCTCATAGCGGACTTCGTCGTAGTTTTCGGCGTCGGCGCCCGAGGCCTTCTTGATCGCGCGCTCGATATTGTCCTTGGGCATGTTCTCCGCCCTGGCGGCGAGAACGGCGGCGCGCAGGCGCGCGTTCATGTTCGGGTCGGGCAGGCCCATCTTGGCGGCGACGGTAATTTCGCGGGCGAGCTTGGAAAAGAGCTTGGAGCGGATCGCGTCCTGCTTGCCCTTCTTGTGCATGATATTTTTAAATTGACTGTGCCCGGCCATGCGCTGTCGCCTTGCTCCTTGACAAATCTTCGCCTCTTGGCGTCCGGCGGCTCATATACGCCGCAGCGAAACGGAAATAAAGAAACGCGCCAAGGAGCGGACGCAAGGAGCGACGATTGACCTCAAGCGACGACGAACGAAATACGCGCCCCGAGCCCGGCGAGGGAGCGCGGTCCCGACCGCCGGCGCCACTCGTTCCCGATCTTGCGGCGGCTGAGCGGCTGCAGGCGATCCTCTCCAGCCCCTCCTATCTCAAGGCGGACGAGGACATTGGTTTTCTCGCCTCCGCCGATGCGCGCGGTCCGCGCCTCGGCCTCGAATATCTTAAGGCCGAACTGCTGCTGCGCCGCCACGGCGTCGCCGAGACAATCGTCGTTTTCGGCTCGACCCGCATCGTCGAACCCGCTCTGGCGGAACGCCAGCTCGCCGAAGCGCAGGCGCTCGCAAGCGCCAATCCCGGCGACGCGATGCTTGCGCGGCGGCTTTCGGTCGCCAAACGCATTTCCGACAAGTCGCGCTATTATGAAATTGCGCGCGAATTCGGCGCGCTCGTCGGCGCCGCGCGCGAGAGCGGCGACCTGCCGCGCTTCGCCATCGTCACCGGCGGCGGTCCGGGCATCATGGAGGCGGCGAATCGCGGCGCTTTCGAAGCCGGCGCCGAGACCGTAGGGCTCAACATCACTCTGCCCAATGAACAGCTTCCAAATACCTATGTCACGCCGTCGCTTTGCTTGCGGTTCCGCTATTTCGCGCTGCGCAAAATGCATTTCATGCTGCGGGCGCGGGCGCTCGTCGCCTTTCCCGGGGGCTTCGGCACCTTCGACGAATTATTCGAGACGCTCACCCTCGTGCAGACCGGCAAGGTCAAGCCGATCCCGATCGTTCTGGTCGGCGAAGCCTATTGGCGGCGCGCATTTGACATCGATTTTCTGCTCGACGAGGGGGTGATCGACCCGCAGGACCGCGATCTCTTTCGCTATGCCGAAACGGCTCCAGAAATCTGGCGGGAAATCCAGCGCTGGGGCCGGCAAAACGCGGATTTGCTATTCGAATAATAGAGTTAGCCCAAGCCGGCGACCGTCCGCCATTGTAAAGCCCGCGCCCCGCATTATCTGAGCTAGCGCGGCGCGAAGCGCACGCTTTTGAAAGGGAGAATGCATATGAGCTGGCTTAAAGCGATCGCTGGCGGCGTGATCGGCGCTGAAGCCCTGAGCCTTGTTAAGGAATATGTGGAGAAGCAGGGCGGCCTAGACGGCGTCGTGAAGAATTTCGAGAATTCCGGACTGGGCAAGCAGGTCCACTCGTGGATCGGCCTGGGGCCCAATGAAAAAATCAGCGAGATCGACATCGGCAAGGCGATCAACGCCGACAAGCTGAAGGAAATCGCCAAGAACGCTGGAATCGACATCGAAAAGGCGCAGGCGATTCTCGCGCAATATTTGCCGGAAGCCATCGACAAGGCGACGCCGGAAGGCAAATTGCCGCCGCCCGATAAGCAAGCTTAGGCCGCCATCAGGGACGTTTGCCGGCTGCCGGCGGCGTCTCGCCGCCGGCCTTTTCGTCTCGCCCACACTCTTGCTTAAGGCGCCTTGATTCTGTAATGGCGTCGCGCGCCCTTTTGCAGCGCCCGCGGCTTGGGCGAGCATCGCCCGAAACTACGCCGCCGCGAAAGCCTCGCTTCGTTACGGCCCGTCGGGCATTTTGAACAGGACCATTAATGACCAAGCGCGCGCTGGTGACCGGCGTTACAGGACAGGACGGGGCCTATCTTTCGCAGTTTTTGCTCGACAAGGGCTATGAGGTGCATGGCGTGGTGCGGCGCTCGTCTCATCGGGGCGTCGAGGACCATCGACTGCGCTGGCTCGGCATCAGCGGCAAAGTGAATTTGCACGACGCCGATCTCGCAGATCTCTCAAGCCTGCTGCGCACCGTGCAGGCCGTCCAGCCCGACGAAATCTACAATCTTGCGGCGCAATCATACGTCGCCTCCTCCTGGCGTCAGCCGGTGCTCACCGCCAATGTCACCGGCGTGGGCGTGACCAACATGCTCGAAGCGATGCGGATCGGGGCTTCGAAAGCGCGCTTCTATCAGGCGTCGTCCTCGGAAATGTACGGGCTCATTCAGGAGCCCATGCAAAGCGAGAAAACGCCCTTCTATCCGCGCAGCCCTTACGCCGTGGCGAAGCTTTACGGCCATTGGATCACGGTGAATTACCGCGAGAGCTTTGGCCTTCATGCCTCCTCCGGCATTCTCTTCAATCATGAGAGCCCGCTGCGCGGCGTCGAATTCGTCACACGCAAGGTGACGCGTGGCGTCGCATCGATTAAACTCGGCCTCGCCAAGGAATTGCGTTTGGGCAACATCGACGCCAAGCGGGATTGGGGGCACGCCAGGGATTATGTGCGCGCCATGTGGCTGATGCTGCAGCAGGAGAAGCCGGACGACTATGTTGTGGCGACCGGCGTCACCACCACGGTGCGGGACATGTGCCGAATCGCGTTCGACCATGCGGGCCTCGACATGGAGAAATTCATTGTCATCGACCCCGAGTTCTATCGTCCGGCCGAGGTCGACGTTCTGCTTGGAGATTCCAGCAAGGCGCAGCGGGTTCTCGGATGGAAACCGGAGATCGATCTTCGCGAGATGATCTGCGAGATGGTTGACGCCGATCTTGATCGGCTGCGGCGCGAGTCGGCTTAACCTGAAATAAAGGGCGCGCGATGGCCGCCTTCGAGCGCATTTTGGTGACTGGCGGCGCCGGATTCGTTGGCAGCCACCTCTGCGGCGCTCTGGCGGAGGCCTATCCGCGGGCCGCCCGGGCGATGCTGTTGCGTCCCGGCGAATGCGGCGGCCATGAGGGTTTCGCGGCGGCCGTCGCCGATCTTGTTGACGAAGCGGCGATCGACGCGCTGATCGCGCGCCTGCGCCCCGATCTCATCGTCCATCTTGCTGGTCAAGCGTCGATCGGTCAGGCGCTGCATGCAGCCGAATTGACCTGGCGGGTGAATTTTCACGGCTCGTTTGCGCTTGGCGCGGCGGTCGCCAAACACTGTCCAACGGCCACGTTTCTTTTCGCCTCGACGGCGGCGGCCTATGGCGCGAGCTTTCGCGACGGCTTATTGAGCGAAGATGCGCCGCTGCGTCCCGTCGACGTCTATAGCCGCTCGAAAGTCGCCGCAGAGTGTGCGCTTGCGGATCTGCTCGCGCCAGAGGGGCGGCTTATCGTGGCGCGACCGGTGAATCATTCCGGACCCGGCCAGCGCAATCGCAATTTTGCGCTCGCCTCCTTCGCCGCGCAGATCGCCGCAATCGAGTCGGGCCGCGCCGCGCCGCTGATCAAAGTCGGCGATCTGTCGAAGGCGCGCGATTTTCTCGACGTGCGCGACGTGATCGACGCCTATCTGCGGCTGATCGAAAAAGCGCGGGAACTGCCCGCGTCGGTTTCGGTCTTCAACGTCGCTTCCGGGACGGCGCATCGCCTGGAAGCGCTGCTCGAGCGCCTCCGCGGACAGTCCAAGACGCAATTCGAGATCGAGGTCGATCCGGCGCTGCTGCGACCCGGCGGCAGCGACCTCGCTAGCGTCGCCTGCGACGCGACGAAGCTCGCCGAGGCGACCGGCTGGCGTCCGCGCCACGACATCGACGACATGCTGCGGGCGCTCCTCATTGACGCCCGCGCGGCCGAGGCGCAAGCCGCACAGGCTTCCTCATGAGCAAGGGATCATGAGCGAGCGGCAGAACCGAGAGCGCGACCAGGTTCGTGAACGCATTCGCCTGCTTGAATTCCAGCTCGATTATCTGCGCGCCGAACTCCTGCATCTCACTCACGAGCGCTATCGGCTGATCTATTCGGTTTCCGGCCACATCTACCGCTTTCTTCGGCCGATCGAAGCCTTCATTGCGGACAGCGCAAATGCTGTCGCCGCGCGTTTTCGCCCGCCGCCGTCCCAGGCGAACCAATTAACGCCTGCCGCGCCCGCTCCCGCTGTGCGGCGCGCGCCGCTGCCGGCGCGCCGGCTGCTCGTCGACGTGACGGGAACGATCAAGCGTGACGCCGGCACCGGCATTCAGCGCGTCGTCAAGGAAGTGACGCGCGGCCTTTATGGCGGCGAAAGCTTCAACATTCCCGCCATCGCCGTTCGCTGCGCCGGCGGGCGCCTGCTGACCGCCAACGGTTTCATCGCCGAGCTTGTCGGCGGCGACGCCGGGCCCGACTCGGAAATCGCCATCGAAGGCGGCGACCGCTTTCTGATGCTTTCCGACAGCTGGAACGCATTCGACGAGCTCGCGCCGATTTTTGAAAAAATTCGCGCCGAGGGCGGCGAGGTCGTCACCTGCATCTTCGATCTCATTCCTGAACTCTATCCGCACGCCTGCCATGAAGTGACGGTGCCGCGCTATCGCGCCTGGCTGCGCAAGGCGCTCCTCGAAAGCGACAGTTTCTTGGCGATTTCGCGAACCGTGGCCGACGAACTCGCCGACTATGTCGCTGCGCAAGGCCTCCCGCATCGTTCGGGGCTCAAGATCGGCTGGTTCCACTGCGGCTCCGATCTAGCGCTGCGCGCCGACGCCGCGCCGGATGACAAGCTCAGAGCGGCGGTCGCGGGCGACGCCCCGGTCTTTCTCGCTGTGGGCACGATCGAGCCGCGCAAGGGCCAGCGCGTCGCGATCCGCGCATTCGACGAACTCTGGGCGAATGGGCGCGACATTCGGCTGATCGTCGTCGGGCGGCGCGGCTGGTTCGAAGAAGCGACGGTCAACGAGATTCTCACGCACGCCGAATTCGGTCGTCGGCTGTTCTGGTTCGACGACGTCGACGACGACGCGCTTTCCTTCCTCTATGACCAGGCGGCGGCGCTGGTCTTCCCGTCCTATGCGGAGGGCTTCGGCCTTCCGATCGTCGAGGCGGCGCGGCGCGGCCGTGCCGCGATCTGCAGCGATATTCCGGTCTTTCGCGAGGTCGGCGGGTCGGGGGCGCTCTATTTTCGCGTCAATGACGCAAAGGCGCTGGCGGATACGATCGCCGATTTTCTCGACGGCCGGCGCGCCGGCGACCCCAAGCAGGTCCTGCGCGTCGCCTGGCGCGAGGCGGCGCGGCGCATTGTCGAGGTCATCGCCCGCGAAGAGTGGAGCCGTCGCCTGCCGTAAGCGGCGGCTTCGCGTTGCAACATCGGGATCGCCATTTTCGCGCTCCGCCAAAGCGTGCTAGAGAGGCGCCAATTGGTCGTGCGGCCCGGCCAGCGCCTTCCCGGCGCACTGGGTCGCACGGCTTTTCGCTTCAATGCGGGCAGGGCTTTCGCCTTCCCAGCGATAAGGGAAACGCTCTCCATGCCGATCAATATTCCGTATCTCAATGAGCAGACGCCGCAGACCGTGCTCAAGATGATCAATCTTGAAGCGTCGCAACTGTCCTTGCCTGATTCGCGCGAATTAATGTTGGGCGCTTTCGGCGCCTATGGCGTGCTTCAGGCGATCGCGCAGGCGTTCAATCATTCGCTGCTCGGAAGCCTGATCTATGGAATATTGAGCGCAGGCTTTCTTTATGGCGCAACTTACGGCTTGCTGCGCCTCCTCAAGGAGGACGCAAAGTTTCAGCGCACGGCGTTGGCGCTTGCGATCATGGGCGCCATTGCGGCGCTCGCCTATATCATCCTGCACCTCATCTTCGCCATCGCCCTGCCAGCGCCGATGCCGACCGAAAAGCTGCTGCGTTTTCTGCTCTTTCCGATCATCGTCTGGATAGCGTTCATGTACGCCTTCCTGTTCCGCCATGTTTCGCTGCGCCCGGTGCCGGCGTTCGTGACCGCGGCGCTGATCGTGCTCTTCGTCGAAGTGATCCTGCCGCCGATCTGCAAATAGCCGCCCTCGATCACGTTATCTGCATCTGGGCGGAATCGCCCAAAGCAGACAACGCGATCGATTCCAAAGGTTTAGAGCACGCTCTATGCGTTCCGGCCGCCGCGCTCGCGCCTGATCGACTGGCCAGCGCCGCAGTGCTAAACACCACGCCTGCGGCGCGAAGGCGTCCAATCATCCATCTACATCGGACTATCGCCTCTCATGACCTCATCATTTGACGTGCTGGGCATCGGCAACGCCATCGTCGACACGATCGCGCGCGCCGAGGACGACGATCTGCTTCAGGCGGGACTGCGCAAAGGCTCGATGACGCTTGTCGATGAAACGCGCGCCGCCGAGCTTTACGCGGCGATGGGGCCGACGACAGTCATTTCCGGCGGTTCGGCCGCAAACACCATGGCCGGCCTCGCCAGTCTCGGGCGCGCCGCGGGATTCGTCGGCAAGGTCAAGGAAGACGCCGCCGGGCGCGAATTCGCGCATGACATCCGCAAGGCGGGCGTCGCCTTCGACACGCCCTTCGCGGCCGACGGCGCCGCGACGGCGCGCTGCCTGATTTTCGTGACGCCGGACGGCCAGCGCACGATGAATACTTTTCTGGGCGCCTGTCAGGCGCTCGCGCCGGCCGATATCGACGAGGAGGCGGTCGCGCGCGCGAAAGTTCTCTATATGGAAGGCTATCTTTGGGATCCGCCGGGCGCGAAGGAGGCTTTCCTGAAGGCGGCCAAGATTTCACGCGCCAACGGACGCAAAGTGGCGCTTACGCTGTCCGACGGTTTCTGCGTCGATCGCTATCGCGGCGAATTTCTCTCGCTCATTCGCGACGGGGTCGTCGACATTGTTTTCGCCAATGAGAGCGAATTGCACGCGCTCTATGAAACTGGCGATTTCGATACGGCGCTCGCGGCGCTGCGCGCCGAG
>JBFXJV010000118.1:0-8943 GCA_050174515.1 Methylocystis sp. | reverse complement strand
GACGATCGCGAAGTGATGTCCGCGCTGCACCATCTGCGCGAACTCATATTTCATATTGTCGCGCAGATAGTCGAAACCGTATTCATTGTTGGTGCCATAGGTAATGTCGCAGGCGTAGGCGTCGGCGCGCTCGTCGTCCATCAGGTCATGCACCACGACGCCGACGGTCATGCCGAGGAATTTGTAGATCTGGCCCATCCATTCGGCGTCGCGCTTGGCCAGATAGTCGTTCACCGTGACGACATGGACGCCCTTGCCGGCGAGCGCGTTGAGATAGACGGCGAGGGTGGCGACGAGGGTCTTGCCTTCGCCGGTGCGCATCTCCGAGATAGCGCCTTCATGCAGCACCATGCCGCCGATGAGCTGGACGTCGAAATGGCGTTGGCCGAGGGTGCGCTTGGCCGCCTCGCGCACCGTGGCGAAGGCGGGGACCAGCAAATCGTCGAGCGTCTTGCCGGCGGCGAGCTCCTCGCGGAACTGACGGGTGCGGTCTTTCAGCTCATCGTCGGAGAGCGCCTCGACCTGCGGCTCCAGCGCATTGATCGCCTTGACTTTCGGCGCATAGGTCTTGAGACGGCGATCATTGGCCGTGCCGAAAATCTTCTTGGCGAGTGCGCCGATCATCCCTGCGAACCTTTCTCCCCGCGCAGCGTCTGCCGCCTTCTCGGCGCGCCGGTTAACGGCGGCCGGCGGAGCGTCGCTTAATGCATGAATAACATCCGCCTGCGACATCGCCCCAATGGCGGGGGCGCCGAGACCGACGCGGCGTTTCCGCGCGAGAGATAAGAGCCGCCGGAAACCTTGTCAATGTAAGGGATTTGCTCACGGCGCCATATGGCCAACCGCCCCCAAGGGCGGGACAGAGCGCTTGACGGCGGCCGGCGCGGGCTCTGCCGCCGCATGGCGGACGCGTTCTGTGCGCCGTTCTTGACCTGGCCTTTGGGCGGCGCGCTATGCGTGATCGCAATCAAGCCGGAAGAATGCCTACTTCACAGCGAAATCCGGCGAGAGCTACGCGTCCTGCCGCGCCAAAGCGAGGCGCTGGCTCCAAGATACAGCCTATGGCGCCTCATTGATCGGCCGCAGCGGCAAGGGCATCGCGCCGGCGTCGATGAGCCGCGAGAAGAGCTTCAGTCCCACGGGCTCATTGCCGTTGGGATGCACGAGCACGATCGAGCCAGGGCGGGGCCTTAAGCCCAGCGCCAGCCAGGAGTCGGCGCCGAGCGGCGCGAGATGGCGGCTCCTTACGCGCTCCAGCAATGCGGCGTCGGCGACGAGACCCGGAAAGCGAAAAAACACCGATGGCGTTTCTCCTTCGGCGATGATGAGCTTTTCCGTCTCGAAAATTTCGCGATCAACGTCGACGCCCGGCCTTAGGAAATAATTCTGCCTGTCCGCAAGGCGGCGAACATATGGGTGGCTGTAGGAATGATTGGCCCATGTGATGGCGAGCGCCCCGACCCGCTCCTTCTGACGCAGCCAGGCGAAGTCGGCGCCATGGCGGGCGATCCAGCCGCCGGAGACGGCGAGCGTCACCGGCGCGCCCGGACCCTGGGCGGCGAGCTTTTCGAAGAAGGCGCGGTCGAGCCGCTTGCGGCTCGGGCAGAGGTCGCCGGTGACGAAGGCGCCGACGCCGACGCCGTGAATGAGCCCCGCGTTGACCAGCGCCGGCGGACGCGACGGGTCTGCCGGCGGATGCAGCGCCTGGAGATAGCGCGTCTTGGCCTGCGCTGCATCGCTCGTCTCTTCGCAGCGCCAGCACGAAGCGCGCTCCAGCGACGTGCGCAGCGATTGCGGATCGACTGTCAGGATCAGCGGCGCGCCATCGACGCGCATCCGTCGGATAGCGAGTCGCGACTCGCCGCCGCCATTGACGCAGGTTTCGAAAATCGGCGCATAGTCGCGCACCCGCGCGCCGGTAGGCGCCCGCCCTGGCGCGATATTGACGGGGCCGCAAGTATCGTCTTCGCCGCGGGCCGTTGCGGCGCAGGCGACAAACGCCCACACTAGCAGGACGAGAATTCGTCTCACGACGCGATCATGATCAAAAAAGAAGAAATTGAGAAGATCATTCTTTCGTTCGAACCGAGTGAGTCGGCCGAGCTTGCGACGAGACTGGGCGAAGAGATCGCGGCTCAATTCGCGCCGCGCGAGGAACGGCCCATCTGCGTCGTCGCGCATGATCCCATGGGGACTCTCGTCGCCGGCCTCAACGGGGTCTCGCACTGGCGCTGGCTCTACGTGCGCCATCTCTGGGTCGAGCAATCTCAGCGCGGCGGCGGCTGGGGGCGCCGGCTGATGGCGGAAGCCGAGCGGATCGCCAGGGAGCGCGGCTGCGTCGGGGTCTATGTCGACACATTCGATCCGCACGCGGCCGCCTTTTACCAAGCTCTCGAATTTGAGCGGGCCGGCGAGATCGCGGATTTTCCTCCCGGACATGCTCGGCTTTTCTTGAGAAAGCGCCTTCAATGACGGAGATGATGAAGGCCATGGCGCTGCGGCGGTCGATGACCCCGCTGGTCCTGGAGGAGCGGCCCGCGCCCCCGCCGGAGGCCGGCGAGTTGCGGCTCAAGGTCGAAGCCTGCGGCGTTTGCCGCACCGATCTTCATGTCGTCGACGGCGAACTCACGCAACCGAAACTGCCCATCATTCCGGGTCATGAAATCGTCGGTCGCGTCGAGGCGATCGGTTCTGGCGTGACCGGCGTCCGGCTTGGACAGAGAGTCGGCGTTCCCTGGCTCGGCCATACCTGCGGGCATTGCCCCTATTGCCTGAGCGCGCGTGAAAACCTGTGCGACGATCCGCTTTTCACCGGCTATACGCGCGACGGCGGCTACGCGACCCATGCCGTCGCCGACGCGTCCTACTGCTTCCCGCTGCCCGAAGACGGCGATCCGGCGACGCTCGCGCCGCTGCTCTGCGCCGGCCTCATCGGCTGGCGCACGTTGAAGCTGGCGGGGCCGGCCGAGACGATCGGCATTTACGGCTTCGGCGCCGCGGCGCACATCATCGCGCAGGTGGCGATCGCGCAGGGCAGGCGCGTTCACGCCTTCGTGCGGCCGGGCGATCGGGCGGCGGCTGATTTCGCGCTGTCGCTCGGCGCGGCGTCGGCGCAGGATTCTGACTCGCCCTCGCCGGAGCCGCTCGACGCCGCGCTGATTTTCGCGCCGGTCGGCGCGCTTATTCCACGCGCGCTCGCAGCGACGAAGAAGGGCGGCGCCGTCGTCTGCGGCGGCATTCACATGAGCGACATTCCGAGCTTCCCCTACGCCCTGCTCTGGGAGGAGCGGCGGCTTGTTTCGGTCGCCAATCTCACGCGCGAAGACGCGCATGAGTTCCTCGCGCTGGCGCCGACGCTGCCGCTGAAGATGCATGTGACGCGCTATCCCCTGGCGCAGGCGAATGAGGCGCTCGCCGATCTGCGCGAAGGTCGGCTGCAGGGCGCGGCGGTGCTTTTTCCATAGTTCGGCTCGTAACGACCGCTCACACCGGCGCGTCGTTCCAGGGAGCAAAAAACGTCTTGATCTCTGCGGCGATGGTCTCCGTATCCTTCGACGCGTCGACCCTGAGCCATTCGATCGCGCCGGTCGCCTTTTCCATTTGCGCCTTGAGAACCTCGCGCGTTGCGTCGGACACGTCATTGACGCGCGTGTCGACGCGCGCCGCGCGCTGCGCGAGATCGAGATCGAGC
This sequence comes from Methylocystis sp., assembly GCA_050174515.1. Taxonomy (GTDB): domain Bacteria; phylum Pseudomonadota; class Alphaproteobacteria; order Rhizobiales; family Beijerinckiaceae; genus Methylocystis. The sequence continues at coordinate 5,252 of JBFXJV010000118.1, read as the reverse complement.
CAGACGCCGAAGAAGGGCGCGCGCGCACGCCTGGCCGCGGCCGCTATCGCCTCGCGATCTTCGGGACGATCGAAGACGGCGTCGGCGATGACCGGCCAGCCGAGCGCGGCTATTCGCGCCGCCTCTTCGAACATGTCGCCATAGACTTTCTCCGAGACGGCGCTTGCATAGGCCTCCTGCGGAAGTCGCGCGGTCGCCGGGACGCCGAAGAGCCGCTTGCGGATGCGGTCGCTGTTGACGACGCGCGCGCCGGGCGGACATCCGACCAATGGCGCGAGCGCTGCGGCGACGCTCGATTTTCCTGATCCGCTGAGGCCTCCAATCGCGACGACGGCGCCTTGGGCCGGGACGAGCAGGGCTTCCGCGAGATCGAAATAGAGGCGCGCGCGTTCGGCGTTTTGCTGCGACGCTTCGACATGCGCGCGTATGGCGGCGCGCAGCGACATGAAGAAGGGAAGAAGCGGCAGGCCGTCGGTCTCGTCACATGCGTCGAGATAGCGGTTGAGAGCGAGATTTGCGAAGGCGCGCGCGCCCGCCCGCCAAAAATCCATCAGCAGGAAGCCGAGGTCATAGAGCACGTCGATGGTCGCCATCTCATCGTCGAATTCGAGACAGTCGAAGAGCGTCGGCGCGCCTTCGAACAGACAGATGTTGCGCAGCGTCAGATCGCCATGGCAGCGGCGCACCTTGCCCTGCGCCTTGCGCCTGTCGAGAAGCGCGCTTTGCGCATCGAGCGCTTCGCCCAGCCGCGCGACGAGCGCTTCAATCTGCTCTATGCTTGCCGCCGCGGCATGGCGCAGGCTCAAGGACGTATCGTCCAGAATTCGGCGCATCGCCGCCGCGCCGCCCCCCTTATCGTCGGGCGGCGCTTCGTCATGAGTCTTTGCGATACGACGCGCGAGCGACTCCACCATGTCGCGCGTCAGGCGCCCGTCCTTTGCGATCTGCTCGAAGAGATCGTCATCGGCGAAACGGCGCATGACGACAACCGCGTCGATCATCTCGCCTGCGCCATCGAGGGCCAGCGCGCCGTCCGCTTCGCGGGTCACGCGATGGGCGCCGAGATAAAGTTCGGGCGCGAAACGCATGTTGAGCGCCGCCTCGCGTTCGCACATCTCCCATCGGCGGCTCGGCGTCGAGAAATCGAGATAGGAAAAGCGCACCGCCTTTTTCAGCTTGTAGGCGCGCGTCCGGCACAGCGCGACGACGGAAATGTGAGTCGCAACGATCCGCGCCGCGCCGCCGTCGAGCGAAGCGAGAAAGCGCACGACCTCATCCTGGGCGCTAAACTCCATATTGCGCCTCGACTGAGAGCGCGGCTCACGAAAAAGCGGGAACCGGTTTTTCGCGTAGAGCGCGCTCTAAACTTTTGAAACCGATCAATCTGCATTTGTGCGATTCCGCCCAAACGCAGCCTGATCTGGCCTCGCCAAACGTCCGCTGCGGGAGCGGGCGGGCCTCTTGGGCGTCGGGATGAGGCTTATTCCATTCCCAGCGCGGAAAGATAGAGGTCCAGTATTTCCTCCTCCTCCTGCCGCTTGTGCTTATCCTGCCGGCGGAGCGACACGATTTTGCGCATCACCTTGGGGTCGAACCCCGTTCCCTTCGCTTCCGCGTAGACATCCTTGATGTCGTCGCCGATCGCGCGTTTTTCCTCCTCGAGCTTTTCGATCCGCTCGATGAAGGCGCGCAAATGTCCGCCGTCGACGGCATTGCTGGCCATATTTATTTCCCGAGGCTGCTTCAGGCGGGCGAGGATGCGCGCCGGCTGGCCGGAGCCTTGCGACAAACCGGCCGCGCTCGTCAAGGCGGGGAATCGACTAATCCCCGAATTCCGCAGACAGGTGTTCGATCGTAATCTTCGCCGTCCCTTGATTATTGCCATATGTATGTCGCGAATCCCCGTCCGGATTTGGCTTCTGCCCAAACAGCGTCGCGAGCGGAAGGAAGCCGGAATAGGCGTCGTTGACATAAAGGAAGAGTTCGCCGGCGGCGGGCGCCTTGAACCGCACGGTCATTTCGTCCTTCAGCGATCCGTTCGGGAAGGGGACGAATGGCTCTCCAGGGACGATTTCGAAGCCCTTTTCGCCAATTTGCAGGATCGGCTCCACCCAGGGCTCGCCGAGCACCCGTTTGATGGCGAGCCCCGCAAGGAAAAACCCGATTTTTTGGCCGAGCGAAAGTTCGTTGCGCTTCAGGCCGCCGAGATTGGCGGCGAGCCTGCCGTCCGTCCATTCTTTATCGATTTTGAATGTCACGGCGTAGAAGCGGCCCTTTTCCAAAGTGTAGCCGGTCGCCAAGCAAGGACTTGCGATGGAAAATTCCAAGCTCTCTTTGCGTGATAGGCTTTCGGCCATAGGGGAGCTCTTACATATTTCGCCCTGATAGGCGCGGTAGTGAAAATAGAGCCGATCGAAAAAGAAGAAGGTCGCGAAAACGGCGATGACAAACACGAAACTTGGCAACGCCGTATCGGAGACGAAACGCCAAACCCGATTGGCGAGCTTGCATTCCAAAAGGAATATGGCGATCGGGTCCCAAAACAGACGGCCCAGCACGCTCTGCGACGGTCGCTCAGTCATGTCCCATGCGAAGCGCGAGCGGTCGGCGATGATTCGCCTCAAATGCCCGCCCCACCAGAACGTGACGCCGAATATCAGAATCAGTGTGCCTGCGCAGAGCGGATACTGCTGAAACGCGCTGAGCCACGGCGATAGAAATCCGGGAAGATAGCCCGCGACGAAACCGACGATCCAATGAAACAGCTCCGCCACAGGATTGTCGACATATGGGTCCTGACGCTCCAGCAGAGGCAACAACAAAAGCGCGATGAGCGACCAGAGCGTGAGGTGGTAGGAGACGCGTCGCCAAAAGACGGCGGCGTCGACGAGATCGAGATTTCTCTTGCTTGGCGCCTGGAGTTTGGCGACCAATTGCGCCAAGCTCGATATCTTGCTTCGCGAAGCGCCGACGCCGTCGGCGAATCTGCCCGCGCGCTTTCGCGCATCGGAAGCGAAATCGACGAAGACCTTCGACCGGCCAGTATTGTCCACGACTTGGAACTGCCGAGGCAAAGCGATGGGCGCATAACCTTCGAAGCGCAACGCCATCCGATAGATGACGCTTTCATGGATCAGCGGCGTCGGCGGCGGCGCAGCGCTTGCCGTCGGGCTCATTTTGCCCTGTTCCAATGTGAGCTGGCGCGCGTTGTTCAGAATTCCGGCGATATCGCGCGGCTTGTATCGATAAAGCGCGTTCAATCCGCTGCGAGAGTCATAGATCTGTCCGAAGGCGGTGGCTTTCGCCTCAACGTCTTTCTTGACCGAATCGAGAAAGACGACGCCGTGTTTCTCCGCTTCCAGCATGATCCAGCGCAAGGGCAGGATCGCTTCGCTGTCATCGGGATAGCCGCCGCCGACGTTCGCATGCACGCCCGCGAACCAGATCTGCTGGCTGCGCTCGCAGACTTCTTGATGCGCTCTGTCTTCCGCGTTCTCGCGACTCATCCCTCCGGCGACGAGAGTCGCGATGATCGCTTCGCGCTGGCGCGATGCTTCATAGCGCGTCTCTGCATCGTCGAAGGGGATCGGCGTGAAAGCGTCACGCTCGTCGTCGATCGAAAGGGCATGACGCGTGACGCGGACGACAGGCAGCAAATCATAGCTGCTGAAGGTCAGCGGAAAGATGAATTTGTCGATAAAGACCCTCAGTTCCTCCACGGGCATGCCATAGGCGCCCACGGTGTCCCACAAGCCCAAGAAGTCGATCGCGTCGACATGCGTGTTCCTGTCGCGATCGTAAGGCGTTGAATTGCGGTCAAGGAAGCGGTTTACGACCTTGTCGCGCAGCCAGCGCCAGATGTTCTCGAGCTTGAGGAGGGTATGAAAATGATCCGCTCGGAATTTCTGATAGGCGCGCTCGGCCAGCCTGTTGAGCTCTACTTCCGAATCGGCGCCGAGCGGCAGTCCCTCCGAGGCCACGAGGCCGATAAGAACGCGGATGGTGAAGGCGCCCCGGCTGAAGCCAAAACATGCGATCTTGGGCGGATAAGTCTTTCCTTCGGTCGTTTCGCCAGGGGCGATCTGCTGCGTCTCCAACGCATCGCGGTAATGGCGGGTGAGAAATTTATAAAGGTCCAGCACATTGCGTTTGAGGCCAAAGCCGAAGGCTCCCGTGATGGCGGCCAGCCAGCGATGCTGCGAGGAGCCGACGCCATCATCGTAATAGGCGATCTGGCCCTTGTCCGGCGTCATGTCGAGCGCGGCGTAGAGGCGAAAGACGTTGGTCTTGAACGGCGAGGCCGAACTATTGCCAGTCCCGTCCGAAAAAAGGACGATGGTCTTAAACATTCTCCACTCCAAATATTTGCGATTTTAAACCAACAAGGTACGCTCACGGCGGGACAGGAGGCAAGCGCGTTATGCGTGTTTTGCGCGAAATCCGCCGCCAGCGGCGCACTTGAAACCGCCGTCCGATCCGCCAATCTCTGGCGGGCCAGTTGAAAGGCGGCAAGTCGATGACCGAGCGCGATCCCTTTTCCAGCCGTGAGCCGCCGATGAGCCGGGCCGGCGCGCGCGCCGCGCCATACATTCCGCCGCAGGCGCTCGAAGGCGTGCGCAGCCGCCGAATCATGGCCGTCATGCTGGACTTGATCCTCGTTTCCGGCATGTCGGCGGCGCTGTTCGTCGCGCTCTTCATATTGAGCGCCGGACTGTCGGCCTTCATCCTCCCGCCGCTGTTTCCGATCGTCGCCTTCTTTTACAATGGCCTGACCGTCTCGGGGCCGAGAATGGCGACGCCCGGAATGGCGTTCATGGACCTGGAGATGCGGACGATGGAGGGAGACCCCGTTCCGTTTCTGCAGGCGGCGGTCCACGCGGTCTTGTTCTATGTCACCTGGCTGTTCCCGCCGCTGCTGCTCGTATCGCTGTTTACGAGCGATAAGCGCTGCCTGCACGACATGCTTGCGGATGTGATCATTTTGCGGCGCTCGTCTTAATTTTTGCACCTTCGACTCCGCAAATCTGGTCTTAAATCTGGCCTTGGCGCGCGCCGCGAAGGCGCTCTAGATTAAATTTCGAATCCGGGATCAAGAGAGCGTGACGAAAGAGCCGCGCGACGCGCCGCAATTCTACCTGACCTCTCCTGCGCCTTGCCCCTATTTGCCGGGCCGCGAGGAGCGGAAGGTCTTTACCCATCTGATCGGACTTCGAGCGCCGGCGCTCAACGACACGCTGACGCAATCCGGCTTT
>JBFXJV010000117.1:0-9089 GCA_050174515.1 Methylocystis sp. | reverse complement strand
TAGCGCGCGGCTCGCGAAAATGTGGGAGCCGGTTTTTTCGCATAGAGCGCGATGTAAACTTTTGAAGTCGATCACCCTATCTGCATTTGGGCGATTCCGCCCAAATGCAGACTAATCTAGCCTTCGCCCCCCAGCCGCCGCGACTGCCGGAGAACTGCGCGAATGAGAGAATACGGTCAGCGCGCCGCCAATAAGGCGATCCTCATCGTCCTTTCGGCGCTATGCGTCGTCATGATCGTTTTTCTCGGCGCCTGGACGCTCGTCACGCATTTGCAATAGGGCGGGCGGCGAAAATCCCGGCAAGCTCTTACTGCGAGCCTACCTCGCCTTTCCGCACGATCGAAAAATCGTCGAACCAGATGGCGCCGGAAAGAAGCTTTTCGGAGGGCGAGCGCGCCGCGAGCTGCAACTCGATCATTTGGGCGGCGCAGCCGGTCTGCGGCACGACCAACGGGAATTCTAAGTCACGCCATGCGGAGAATGATCCGAGTATCATCTGACTCTGGCCGAGAAGCGCGCCATCCATGCATTTCGCGCTCCACTGGACGCCACGCGGGCCGCGGATGTCGCCCATGAACGAGCCTTTGAGCGCATAGGCGCCGGGCGCCAGCATGATCGCTTGCGACACGCCGGGAAATTCGACGCGCCCCGGTCCAAATTGGACGACGAGCGCTTGGTTCTTTGCCGCTTCAGGCCGCGACGCGACATCCACGACGACATTTGCGCCCGAAGGCGATCGCCAGTCGAATCGCGACCCGGAGGGCGTTCCCTCGAAGTCGCCGTTAAAGATATGACCTGCGGACTCCAATTTTGCGGGCGGCAGAAATTGCAGCCAAGCATAATAGGCGAGCGCATAGAGCTTGTGATTGAAGAGGAAGGATTCATAGAAATTCAGCTCGTCTGTCGTCGGCGGCGCCGGCGAATCCTTAAGCCTCAAGAACAGGTCGAGCGGCGTGCGCGCATCGGCGACCGAAGCGCCAAGCGCGCCAAAAAATTCGCGCCGCCAATTCGGATTTGCGGCGAGAAGCCTGATGATTTCCGGCTTGGCGTCGGGAGTCTCCGCCATCCTCGCCAGGATCGGCGTCACATGGCCGGCGATCCCTGGCGTCGATCGCAGCAACGTATCCGCATAATAGGCGGTCGACCGATAGCTTTTCCGTTCGAATCCATTGCGCATCATCCAGTCAATGGCGATTTTTTCACTGAGCGAGCGCCGCGCCGCCGCATGCATGAATTTCTCGGCGTTGCTGGCCGATCCGTCGATTTCGGCGATTTGACCCAGCAATCGACAGGCCCGCGCCGAAAGCGGCTCGCTGATAAGAACCGCTTCGACCTGTTGTCGTAGCTCGTCGTTTCGCGCAGGCGACAAGGGGACCGATCCAGGCGCAACGCCATGATCCTCGCTCGCCGGAAGCAGCGCGTCGGCCGCCAAACGCAAGATCGATTGCGAATCATCTTTACGGATTTCGAGCGCGGCGCCCGGCGAATTCGATGAAAGATAGGCGACGTAGCTATGAGAAATCACGAGCCAGCAAGCCGCCAATCCTAAAACGCCGAAAATCGCGACGCGCGATCGCCTGAACCGCGGAAGGGGAAAAATCGTCGCGCCATCGAACAGTTTGAATGAGAACATGACCTGACTACTCCGACGCCGTTTAGCGGGCGCGCCGGCTCCAGCCAAGCGCAATAAGCCGCCACAAACCTCTCGGACGGCTCTTTCTCGGGCCGTTCATGCGCTTCTTCTGGATTCGCTTGCCGAGCCTCAAGCCTCTAGGAGCAGGCTCCTTCGCGCCCGCCCCGGCGCTTCTTTCGACGCCGCTCTCTCCAGGAATGCGCGAGACGGAAGCGGGAGCGGCCATGGCGTTCAACGCCGCGTCATAGGCGGCGCGCCGCTCCGGCGTCTTGAGATTGTTCCAGGCCTGGATGACCCGCAGGAAGAATACCGACCGCTGCAGTTCCTCACACCGGTCGGAATGCAGCCAACGACACAGCAGCACGAGATTTCGACGTAGGTCCACGCCAGACGCTTGCCTTGACGCCCCCAGAACCCGGTAACTGTCGGCATGGGGCGTAAACATCGCCTGTTCCAGATAGAACGCCGCCGCTTCCCGTAGCGCTTCGGGCGGCGTTCCGATCCTGGCCGAATAGAAATCGATCGCGGCGTCCTCATTTGCGACGATGCGAAGCAACAGTCCGACGCCTGCGGACAAGGGCTCATTTCGCAACTGTGCGCCACGCGATGGAATCGCCGTGACGTATAGTGCGGCCCGCAGCGCCGCAAGCTCTTCGTCAACCGACAGCCGCGTCATTGTTCATCTTCTTCAGCGCGTCTTTGCCGCGCCCTTTGTCGGGATGACGCCTGTCCTCCAAGCCATAGCCATAAACGTAAACTCTATCATAGGCATATCCATAACTCGCCGTTCGGGCGTCGAATTTGCTGAGGATGACGCCCAACGGCCTCGAGCGCGCCTGGCCCAAGCGTTTGAGTGCGTTGCGAACGCCGCTTCTGCGCGCCTCCCCGCCGGCGATCACGAACAGCGCCGCGTTCGCGGTATTCGCCAGCACGAGAGCGTCGGCCATCGCCCCGACCGGCGGACCGTCGATGACCACCAGATCGAACGCTTCCCCGCTGACCGTCAGCAGCGACGCGAAGCGAGAACCGTTGAGCAATTCGACCGGATTGGGCGGGACCGGCCCCGCGGTCAAAACATAAATTTTGTCATTTGCGCCGTCCTGCCGGCGAATGGCGTCGCGCATGTCGCAATTGCGGGTGAGAAAGTTCGAAAGGCCCTTGTCGTTATCGAGCCCGAGCTGCCTGTGCAATGATGGCCGACGCAGATCGGCGTCGATGAGCAACACTTTGAGGCCGATCGCGGCGAACTGGCGCGCGACGGCGAAAGCCGTGCTCGATTTTCCTTCCGAAGGTCCCGCGCTGGTGATCAGCAGCGACTTTGGCGGACCGGCCTCGGAGGAAAATTGCAGCGAGGTGCAGGCGGAGCGGTAGGCCTCCGAGAGAATGGATCGCTGATCCGCGATTTGCGCCGCAAGCTCTTTCGGGTTCTTGATGAAAGGGACCACGCCAAGCAGCGGCAGGCCCGTAGCCCGCTCGGCGTCGGACGGCGAATATATCCTGTCGTCGAAATACTCCAGCGCGAAAGCCGCGCCGACTCCGCATGCGAGGCCAAGCGCCAGAGCGAGCATCAAGGCCCTGGATATGTTGGGTCCGCTCGGACTGCCGGGACGTTCAGCGGCGTCGACGACAAACACATTGTTTGAGCCTACGCCGCCAGCGACGTCGACTTCCTTGTACCGCTGCAGCAAATTCTCGTAAAGCGTGCGCGTCGTATCGACTTCGCGCTTGAGATGATTGTAATGGATGCTTCGCTTTTGCAGATCGAGAGTCTCCTGACGCAGAGTCTCAACCCTTTGCTTCATCTCATTTTCTTGGTTGAGCGACGCCTCATAGGCGGATTTCAGCGAGTTTTTGATCGTCTTGATCTCGACGCCGAGTTGACGCTCCGTTTCTCTTATTTTGTTTTTCAGTTTCACCATATCAGGATATTCGGGCCCAAAGGTCTCCGCCTTTTCCTGATATGCGGTCGCCAATTCGCTGCGCCGGCCGCGTAAATCCTCAATGCCTCTGCTGCTCAATATCTGGGGAAGATCCAATCCCGCGGCGTTTTGCGCCTGGCGCCACAATTGTTCGGCCTTGATCCGTTCCGCTACGATTCCGCCCAACGCCGCATTGGCGGCGGCGAGGTTGCTTTCGGCGATCGATGTCTTGTCGGTAGTAGCGACAATCTGCTCCTTTTCGGCGAAGGCGAGCTGCGCCTTCTCGGCTTCTTCCAAGCGGAGCTTCAAATGTTGCAGCTGATCCTCGAGAAACGACTTGGCGTAGGCATTGGCCTGAAAGCGCTTCTCGAGGTTGGCGGCGATAAAGGCTTCGCCATAGGCGTTGGCGACCCTTTGGGCGCGATCAGGATCCGTATCGGTGAAGCTCACATCCACCAGTCGCGATCCCGTTACGGGTTTGACCGCACGTCCGGCAAGTATGGCGCCCACGGCGGCGTTCAAACGCGCGGCTTTTTCCCGCTCGACGCGACCGGAGGGATGGTCGGCGCCCGAGCCGGCCGGTTTGACCTTCGGCTCAAGATCAGGCGAATAATGGCTGAGCGCCGCCACGCGTTCCGCGAGACTTCTGCTCTGTAAGAGTTGATATTGAGTTTGATAGAATTCGATGTCGAAAACGCCTTCAAGCGGCATGACGTTGCCGCTTTCGATGATCTTGGTGACGCCCCGGTCGATCTGCAGTCGAAGCGTCGCCGTATATAGCTTCTTGGCCATCAGGACCTGCAGAAGCCCGAGCGTCAGGAATGCGGCCGCCACCGCGCCGATAAGCCATTTATGCTTATAGAGAATGCGCAAAGTATCGCGCAGGTCGAAACCTGTTTCGGCAAGCGGCTCGCCATAATAATATCCGTCGGTTTCGCGGGACGGAGCGATTTGGCTTTTTGAGTCCGCGCTGCGTTCCATGATCGCGCCGCGCGCTTGCGCCGCGCCTTCCGAAGGCATGTCGTCTTGCCGGCCGTCGGTCATGTCTGCCTATCGGATGCTGAACGAACGCGCGTCACTGAGCGATCAGAAGAAGTAATAGGCGGGCGTTGCAAGCGGGGTGAGTTTCAGCAGGAAAGACAATCCCTGCTTCGTCGTCGAATCCCCGACGACGACGATATCTCCCGCAAGCACCTGCGGGTCCGCCGCAGCGCCGCTGCGAATCGCGTCAAAATCATAGCGCGCGAGGGCGCGCGCGCCGTCGATCGTACGAAAGATCACGATGTCGTTCGACGACACGTCTCTGTCGAGCCCTCCGCCTTTGGCGATCACCTGCATCAGCGTTTCGTTCCCGCGCAAGGGAAACACGCCAGGGCTTCTCACCGCGCCCGAAACGGTGACCCGCTGGCTGTTGTATTCCTTGACGAAAACCGAGACCTGCGGCGATTTTATGTAGCGCGCATTGAGCCGCGACGCGATTTCGCGCTCCAATTGCGAAGGGCTCTTGCCGGCGGCCGTCATCTGCCCGATCAACGGAAAGTTGATGCTTCCGTCCTCGGCGACCTGCAAACTCTTGGACAGGTCCGGCGCCTTAAAGACGGCAACCTCCAATACGTCCTGCGGGCCGATCAGATAGCCTTTCGCTCCCGGCGTCGAGACCGCGACATATTCGCTCGCCGCTCGCTCAATTTCCGCCCGATCGCCGATCGGTCCCGACACGGCTCCTCGCTCGCTCGGCACGCCTGTGCAGGCGGCGAGAAGAACGATATAGGCGAAGCTGACGGCCGCCGCGGCAAGGGCGCGCGCGAATCCCGTCTTTGCGTGCTCAGTTACGCGCATCTCACCTATACCGATTCCAACTATTTGGAAAACTTCAACTTTTTGATCTGTGGGCACGCGGGATTCTTCGCGCCGCCCATTCCGCTACGCGGCCGGACTGTAGAGCCCCACGCCTACGCCGCCTCTGCGCCGAAGGCGAATAACGTGATCGAACTCAAAAGTTTCGAGCGCGCTTCATGGTGACGCGCGCACTCCGCTCTTTCTTGCAGCGCGCGCTTGCGCCTTCAAACTTTCGCGCCCGAGCGCTTGAGCGCTCCCTTCGTTCGACTCTCATAAGTATAGTAACCCGCCTGAAGCTTGAGTGAAAGACCGCCGCGCCGTTCGAAGCGCGACGATTAGAATGACAATGCCCGAGCGGTTCGAATGGCGTCCGTCGACGCCATGCCTCCTGGAACGGCTGGCGTGAACTCGCGGCGGGGAGATTCGGTTGACTCGCGCCGGCCGGGAATTTAAAAGCCCCGGCACATCTCGAAAGAGAAACCGATCCCAGCCGAGCCGCCCGAGAGGCGGCAGGCCAACGCCCGGCAGCGCGATGCGCCCCCGGGCGCGATAGGCTTTGGAATGTGAGCAGTGAGATAGCGATTAGTGAGTAGATGGGGGTCGCCCCCTACTCACGATTCACCACCTCACCACTCACTCTCCCCCAGGAGAAAATCATGTTCGAGAGCCTTTCCGACAAGCTCTCCGGCATTTTCGACAAGCTGACGCGGCGCGGCGCGCTTTCTGAGGCCGACGTCAATGAAGCGCTGCGCGAAATCCGCCGCGCGCTGCTCGAAGCCGACGTCGCGCTCGACGTCGTGCGCTCCTTCACCGACAAGGTCCGTGATCGGGCGATCGGCGCCGGCGTCATCAAATCGGTGACGCCCGGCCAGATGGTGGTCAAAATCGTCAATGACGTGCTGATCGAGACGCTCGGCCAGGACGCCCAGCCGATCGATCTCGTCGCCACGCCGCCGGTCGCAATCATGATGATCGGCCTCCAGGGCGCCGGCAAGACCACAACTACCGCAAAGATCGCCAAACGCCTGAAGGAGCGCCACGGCAAGCGCGCGCTGATGGCCTCGCTCGACGTGAAGCGTCCGGCCGCGCAAGAACAGCTCGCCGTGCTCGGCCGGCAGGTCGAGGTCGACACGCTGCCGATCGTTTCCGGCCAGACGCCGGTGCAGATCGCCAAGCGAGCGATGGAGGCCGCGCGACTGCAGGGCTATGACGTGGTGTTGCTCGACACCGCCGGACGCACGCATATCGACGAGCCGCTGATGCAGGAGATGGCGGAGATCAAGACCTCCGCCAAGCCCCATGAAATCCTGCTCGTCGCCGACGCCTTGACCGGCCAGGACGCGGTCAATCTCGCCAGAAGCTTCGACGAGCGGGTGGGCCTGACCGGCATTGTATTGACGCGTATGGACGGCGACGGCCGCGGCGGCGCGGCGCTCTCCATGCGCTATGTCACCGGCAAGCCGATCAAGCTGATCGGCGTCGGCGAGAAGATGGACGCGCTCGACGAATTCTCGCCGACGCGCATCGCCAATCGCATTCTCGGCATGGGCGATATCGTCGCCCTGGTCGAGAAGGCTGCCGCCGCGATCGACGCCGAGCAGGCCCGCAAGGCGGCCGAGCGGATGGCCAAGGGCAAGTTCGATCTGCAGGACCTTTGCGATCAGCTCGCCCAGGTTGAGAAGATCGGCGGGCTTGGCGGCATCATGGGGCTGCTCCCCGGCGTCGCCAAGATGAAGGACCAGATCGCCGCGTCCGGTTTCGACGACAGGATGGTCAAGCGCCAGCGCGCCATCATTCTCTCGATGACGCCCAAGGAGCGGCGCAATCCCGATCTGCTGAAGGCTTCTCGCAAGAAGCGCATCGCCGCGGGCTCCGGCGTCAAGGTCGAGGAGATCAACAAGCTCCTAAAGCAGCATCGCCAGATGGCCGATCTGATGAAATCCTTCGGCGCGGGAAAGCGCGGCGGAATGATGGGCAAGGCGGCGCAGATGATGGGGCTTGGCCCCGGCATGCAGATGCCCTCCCAGGAAGAGCTGCAGAAGCTGCAGGAGAAGCTCGGCGTGCAGCAGCCGAAAGGCGCGCCCGGCGGCATTCCGGCCGCGCCGCCTCCCGATCTCTTAAACAAGCCGAGCCTGCCGGGTCTCGGCGGCGGACTGCTCGGCGGGTTGAACCCCTTCGGGAAGAAGAAATAACGGCGGTCGGATTTCGGCATTCGGCAGTGGGCCTGTCCGACTGCCCGCTGCCGAAGCCCGACTGCCCCGATAGGCAAACCAAACAGGAAAGAGAACATGTCGCTTAAAATTCGTCTTGCCCGCGGCGGCGCCAAGAAACGCCCCTTCTATCGCGTAGTCATCGCCGACTCCCGCTCGCCGCGCGACGGCCGCTACATTGAGAAGATCGGCTATTTCGATCCCTTGAAGGAGAAGGACGCCGCCGACCGTCTGGTGCTGGACGCCGAGAAGGCGAAAGCCTGGCTCGCCAAGGGCGCGCAGCCGACCGATCGCGTCGCGCGACTGCTTGACGGCGTCGGCCTCATGAAGCGTGAGGCGCGCAACAATCCGCAGAAGGCGCAACCCAGGAAGAAGGCGCAGGAGCGCGCCGCCGCCGCGGCCGAAGCCGCCGGAGCGGCGGCTGCCGAGGCGCCGGCCGCGTAAGGCATGCGAGGCGTTTGCATTCGTCCTCATGCTGAGGAGGCTCCCCAGGAGCCCTCTCGAAGCGCGAGGGCGGCGGCGCCCTGCGCGATTTCCTCGTCCTTCGAGACGCGAGCATCGATCTCGGGCTTGCCCGAGATCGACGTTAGTTTGCGCAAGTCGGGAAAACCCGACTTGCAGCGCGCGCCACAGGATGAGGAAATCCAATGAAAGGGCCCGCTGAAGGGCTCGTGCTGCTCGGGCGCTTCGGGGCGCCGCATGGTGTGCGCGGAGAAATCCGGCTGCAAAGCTTCACTGCCGATCCTTTGGCGATCGCAACTTACGATGGCCTCGCCGACAAAAGCGGCGCACGCAATTTTAGTCTGCTTTCGGTCCGTCTGCAGGGCAGGGACATGCTTGTCGCCAAGGTCGAGGGCGTCGACGACCGCGAGGGCGCCGAAGCGCTGAACGGCGTCGAACTCTACGTTCCGCGCGCAAAGCTGCCAGCGCCGGAAGCGGAAGAATTCTACCTCGCCGACCTCATCGGCCTTCGCGCCGAAACGCTTGATGGAGCGGAAATCGGCGTGATCGTCGCCGTACGCAATTTCGGCGCGGGCGATATTCTCGAAGTCGCGCCGGAGGCGGGCGGCGAAACGCTGATGTTTCCTTTCACGAAAGCGGTCGTTCCAACCGTCGACCTCTCACTCGGCCGCGTCGTCATAGAGCCGCCGGCGGAAATTGAAGCCGACAGGGAAGAAAAAGATGCCTAGCTCGTGCGTTTTTTAGCGCCGCGTTTTGCCGGCGGCGGCGGTTCGATGAGTCTGCCGGTCACATTTTTACGCAGCACGCTCGAGATGAACGTCTGCAACGCTGGCGGGGAGGAAACTTGTTTTCAGACTTTTTTCGCTCGGCTTCGTCCTCGATCGCGCTTCGTGCCATAACCGATCCATGGTTCGCGCGACGATCCTGACGCTCTTTCCCGAAATGTTTCCAGGTCCCTTGGGCCTGTCGCTCGCCGGCGACGCGCTTTCGCGCGGCGTCTGGACGCTGGAGACGAAACAGATCCGC
>JBFXJV010000116.1:0-9091 GCA_050174515.1 Methylocystis sp. | reverse complement strand
CTCCAGATCCTGCATCATCCCCTCAATGCGAAGGATTGGGCCTTAACGCGCTCCGAATTATTCGATCGCGGAGATCGAGAGAGATCGAAACGCCAAACCGAGCGTTCGTTCGTCATTGCTTATGCCGACGTCTCGCGGACACAGGGCTCTTGGCATGAGGAAAGCGATGACGCTTTCTCGGGCGCCAAGGAGCGCGGCTTCTATGCGCGCCTCTTTTTTGCCCGACTGCGCCACTGGCCAAAACGCCACGAATGCGCCGTTCATGAACACGAACAGCTCTTGATCCACTCCCCTAGCGCGAAGCGGAATTACATCGACCTCCAGCAGAAGGTCGCTATTCGTGAACTCGAGCATGACCCGCAACTTGGCGAGGTGGTTGGCCCAAGTGTGCTCGCGATCATTCATGTCATGATGCCAGCCATCTGCAGCCCACAACCTGTAGTCGCCAGACGCGCCGAACTGAACCTTGAATGGTAAACGCGGCATTGCGTGGCCTCCCTGTAGTTCCAGGCAAAGAACATCAATTGCGTGCATCGAGCGGCGACTCGAAGCGCGAGAATCGGAGCCAAATAATCGTTATTCCAGTTAGGCTTGTAGCGCTTCGCAAAGCGAATGACAACAGCCTCGATCAAGCTATCGAGACTCCAAACTCCGGTTGACCTCTATGATCGGATTGTCGAAGGCGTGAGTCAGTTGCCGCGGACCGATTTGAGAGCCGCCAGCATGAGCCCTGCCCTCTCTGTGTTGGGGAAGATTGCTTCCCGGCAAGAAGGCAACTGACGGCACAAAAGCGAACTTCGAGAATCCGTGACCGTGATCAGGCGTCCAAGCCGCGCCAAGATTGTTTCGTCCCGCGACGTTCTTCGACGCCAAGATGACATCCGTGCTGCTCGATCGCCTCATCCATCATTGCGTTACCATCGAAACCGGCGCCGAGAGCTGGCGCTTCAAACACCACGCTCGAGGTCGAAGCTACGTCAGCGGGACGGTTCATCACCACTGCCCTGTCTTTGTTCGCTGCGGCGCTCGGCGTCGCGTTCTCGATATTCGTCAGCATTGGCGTCACCGTCCCGGCGCGCCGACTCCTTTAAGTCGTGCGCGCCTTCGAAGCGGGACAAGTTGACGAAGCGATCGCGGTCACGACGCGAGACGAGATCGGCTATCTCATCGCCGCTCGTGGTGGCGGATCAGAGCGAGCCGGAACGGATTCATGAAATCATCCGCCGCAGCGATCACATCTCGCGGAAGCGCTTGCCGCCTATCGCGCGCCTTCCTGGGAAGAGGCGCGCCGCGCATTCTCGCAAGCGCTCGCGACCGCGCCAAAGGACACGCCCTCGCTCGCTTTCATCTCGCGCATCGGAGCCTTCGTCGCAGCGACGCCTCCATTCGATTGGGACGGCTCCTGGCGGCTGGATCAGAAATCAGGCTCAGATCGCCGCGAGATAGCCGCTGAAGGCGGCGACGGCGAGCAGCAGCGCAGCCAGGACATACAGGCTGACGCTTGTCGTACGCGCCGTATAGGGCTCATCGCGCGACAACAGCCGCGCCGTATGAATGAAGCGGACGGTCGAAACCACGATGAGCGTCACGCCCACGGCGACGAGCGCGGCCCCGCCATAGCGCCCCGCCGGACTGTCGAATCGATAGATGCGCAACCGGTCCGCGTTTTCGGTCACAACGCCGGCGATACTCAATAGAAACAGATTGAACCGCTCAATGACGAAGCCCAGGGCAATGACCGCGACGCCGGTGCGAACCCATGCAAGAAAAGTTCGCTCATTGGCCGCGACATTGGTGAAATCGCGAATCATTTTTTGTTCTCCCCTGCCCAACCGCCGCAGCGGCGCAACATTGCCGCAGCGGCGACGAATGCCTATAACATTGACGACGCGGCGCGAGCGCCGTCCAACCCCCTTCTGAGAGATGATATGCCCTGGAGCGATCAAGGCGGGCCGCGCAATCAGAATAACAATCCTTGGGGTCAGCCCGGAGGGCCGTGGGGACAGGGCCCAGGCGGTCAGCCGCCTGACCTCGAGGAGATGCTGCGCCGCAGCCAGGAGGGGCTCAAGCAGATTCTGCCGAGCGGATTCGGGGGGCGCGGCTTCGCGATCCTCGTGCTGGTCGCCGTGCTCGCATGGCTGCTTTCCGGCCTCTACACGGTCGGACCCAACGAGATCGGCCTCAATCTGATTTTCGGCAAATATATGGGAAAAACTCAGGCGGGCCTGAACTACAATCTTCCGGGTCCGATCGGGTCGGTGCTCAAGCTGGCGGTCACCGACCGCAACGTCACCGATGTCGGCTTCCGCGAGGAGTCGGGGATCGTCATCGGAGGTCGGCGCCGCGGCTCGCCCTCGGCGCCGCGCGGGCCGGAAGCGCCGGAAGAAAGCCTGATGCTGACCGGCGACGAGAACATCGCCGACGTCAAGTTTCGCGTCATCTGGCAGATTGATCCGTCGAAACCTGAAGACTACGCCTTCAATGTCGCAAATCCGCCGCTTACGGTGAAGGCCGTCGCCGAGAGCGCGATGCGCGAAATCGTCGGCCAGTCGCAAATCCAAAAAATTCTGACAGCCGACCGCAAGGTGATCGAGCCGGCATGTCAGCAACTGATGCAGAAAGTGCTCGACGACTATCACGCCGGCGTTCTGGTGCTGCAGGTGCTGCTGCTCTCTGTCGATCCGCCGCAACAGGTCATCGCGGCGTTTCGCGACGTGACCGCCGCCCAGCAGGATTTGCAGCGTCTCGGCAATGAGGCTGAGGCCTACGCCAACCGGGTCGTTCCGGAAGCGCGTGGCGCGGCGGCGCGGATTCTGCAGGAAGCCGAAGCCTATCGCGAGCAGACGGTCGCCGAAGCCCGCGGCCAGGCGGCGCGTTTCGAAAAAATCTACGAACAGTACCGGAATGCGCCGGCGCTGACGCGACAGCGGCTTTATATCGAAACGATGGAGCGTGTGCTGGGCGGAGCCGAAAAGGTTGTTCTGGACGATCCCTCAAAAGGCGGCGCGAGCGTCGCGCCTTTCGTGCCGCTGCCCGCCTTCCCAGCCTTCCAGGGAGGCCGCAAATGAAGTCAGGCCTCCTCTTTACGCTCGCCGTCGTCGCTCTCCTGGCCGTCATCGGTCTGGCCGGCGCCATGTTCACCGTTTCGCAAACCGAGCAGGCGCTGGTGCTCCGCCTTGGAGAGCCGGTCGCTGGCCGCGGGCTCATCACCCAGCCCGGCCTCCACTTTAAATTTCCGCTCGTCGAAAACGTCGTGACCTTCGACAATCGCATACTCGACGTCGAGAGTCCCAATCTCGAAGTGCTCGCCGCGGACAATCAGCGACTTGAGGTGGACAGCTTCATCCGCTATCGCATCGTCGACGCCTTGCGCTTTTATCAGACCGTCAACAGCGTCCTGGGCGCGAACAATCAGCTCGGTTCGGTGTTGAATTCCGCCGTCCGCCGCGTGCTGAGCGAGGCCAACCAGCAGCAGATCGTGCGCGACGAGCGCGCCGCGCTGATGGTGAAAATCAGGGAGCAGGCGGACCGCGAGGCGCGAAAATTCGGCGTGCAGGTCGTCGACGCGCGCATCCGCCGCGTCGATCTTCCGCAGCAGATTTCGGAAAAAGTCTTCGGGCGCATGCAGACCGAGCGCCAGCGCGAAGCTGCGGAATATCGCGCCCAGGGTTCCGAGCACGCGCAAAAAATCACCGCCAAGGCGGATCGCGACGTCATTGTGCTAAAAGCCGAGGCGCAGCGCCAAGCCGACCAGACCAAGGGCGAAGGCGACGCCGAGCGCAACCGCATTTTCGCCGAAGCCTTTGGCCGCGATCCTGACTTCTTCGCCTTCTATCGCTCGATGCAGGCCTATGAAAACGCCTTCAAACCGGGCGAGACGCGTTTCCTGATCAGTCCGCGTTCTGAATTTTTCCGTTTTTTCTCAGCTCCGGAGGCGAGCGCCGCGCCGAGCGCGGACAAACCGGCTCCGGAGAAAAGCAAGTAAGACGCAAACGCAAGCCTCGACGACGGTGAGCGCGGTCAGTCGGCGCGCAAGTACATCAGCTTGCGCGCAAGAGCGACTATTTCGTCCACCGGCGCGTCGAAGGAAAATGACTCTCCTTCATATGCCCGATTCTGGGACGACTCCGCGGCGATCATCACGCGACAAAATTCGCGCTCGCCAAGATGGGAAATAAATAAATATTCGTTCGAAACATAATTGCTGGTCGCAATTTCGATGATTTTCGCCTGCCTGGGCGCAAAAGCCGTGTTCCAGAGCGCGGCGCCGAACTGGCCGATGACGATCGCCGCATTCGACATCGCATGGATTTGCTCGCCGAAGCTCATTTCATGCGGCCTGATGACGGCAAACCCGATATCGGCGAGCGCCTCGGCGAGCTGGCGCTCGTTCGCCATCAGCCGCGCCGACACAAAGCCTTCTCGACTGAGATATACGTATCTTGGCGCAATTCGATCTTGCGCGTCGCAGGCGAAGCGCTCGGCGACATATTCAAGAAATCGCCGGGAGGGCGAGCAGGGAAACATGTTCGCGCTGGTGGTCAGCGGCGAAGGATAGACGACCTTCGCCGCCCGCACGTAGCGGGACGACGTTTCGACAATGCTCGTCGGTGGCGTGCCCAAACCAATCAATTCTTCTCGCTGTCGCTCAGATAGCGGCGGGCAGAGCAGTTTCAGCCGCTCGGACCGGAGTTCGTCCAGCGCCAGGTAAACCGAAAATAACGAATTCATCAGCCAATGCCCGTGATTCGCTCGGCTGGCCCAAAAACAGGCGAGCATCACTGGCGCGTCGACATGCAATGTCGTCTCCGCCTCCGCGCGACTTAGTCGCCCATAGCGACCGTCCAACGGAAATATGTCCGGCGTGCGATTCAGGCCGCCCGGCGCCAGGACCGTCGCAAAAAAGGAATCGCCCCATGCCTTGTCGCCATCGAACAGCAGAAGCCCGTTTTCAACCTCCACGCAGGCATCGCGAAAGGCTGCGAGATAGACAGGCGCCGATCGCCATTCGCATTGCTTGGCAAGCGCGTCGAACTCGGGACGTCCGGCGCCTATCGAATCATTCAGATGAAAGGATTGCGTCGCGTCATGCCTTTCGCCGGGCGTCACGACTGCTATCGCGACATCGCTTTGCGTCGTGAGCAGTTGCGTAAGTGCGACTTGTTCAACGGCGACGATGTCGCCAAGTTGAAAGTTGGAGTCCTGTGAGCGCGCCAGGATCAATGGGTAACGAAAAGTGTCGCGGCGGTCCTCACGACGAACGCGGAGCTGCCGCCCTTCCTCTTTTCCATGTGTGGAAAAATGAACGCGGGCGGAAGCGATCTCGCCCCGCTCTATTGCGTCGCCGACATCCTGATTGGCGAAAAGATAGCTTTGCTCGTCGAAATTTTCGTCTGTCGCCAGTTCGGGAAATCCGAATGTCGTGTCTAAAAATGCGCCGAAAGCCGAGTAAAAGGCCGCTGCGCCGAAGCGTGTTTCGAGGACTTGCGCGGCTTCGGGAACGTGGACGCGAATTTTCGCCCAGACATGGGATTCCTTGCTGGCCCGCACCCTGCGCTCCGCCAACAGACGCATCTGCGTAAAGTCGCCTTCTTCAACGCTCGGGAATGCAAAAAATTTATCGGCAAGACCATGAAGCGTCTGAAGAAAGACGACATCTTCTTTGGCGCGGATACAAAGCGCATGAAACGCAAGACAAAGGCGGATGTTGCGAAAATACTGTACTGTCGCGTGGACATCTTCGGCGTTTAGCCCATAAGCTCCCGCAACTTCGCGAATCTCCGAGTCGGGCTGCGACATTTCGCAGATGCGACGGACGATTGCATCATGGCGCGGCGGCGCCGAAAATTGATTGATGCGGGAAGGGCCGCCGATCGGTGAACATATTCCGCGGACGAACAATCGCTCGAAAGGAGCGCGCAAAAATGTCGATATTTTGCGTTCCAAGAAAATCACGTCCTGACCGTCGCCATTCGACGCTAACGCCCGGGTCGCGCAGAGGCAACTGCGGCGCCACGCGCCGAAGCTCCGGCCGAGACGCCTCTTTTGGTCGAAGGCGTTTCCGCCTATATCTGCGTCCTCTCATCTTTGGAGATATCGGATGAAGGTGCTCCAGGCTTACGTGGCCGCAGGTTTTGCGGCCTTGCTGATTTCATTGACGCCCGCTGCCGCAAAAGGCCTGGATTCGCTGTCCGAACTCGCCGAGAAAGTTCAGGACGCCGTCGTCAATATTTCTGCGACTCAAACCTTCGAAGCCAAGCGCAACAAAAGTGGCGGAGGCCCGCAGATGCCGCCGGGCGTCGGACCTGGCACGCCTTTCGACGATCTCTTCGAGGAATTTTTCCGTCGGCGCGGCCAAGGCATGCCCGAAATTCCGCGACAGCGCAGATCAAGTTCGCTTGGCTCCGGTTTCGTGATCGATCCCTCGGGAATCGTGATCACCAACAACCATGTCATCGCCGACGCGAATGAAGTGACGGTGATTTTCAACGACGGCCAGAAGCTCAAGGCGGAAATTCTCGGCAAGGATCAGAAAGTCGACGTCGCCGTCTTGAAGGTGAAGCCCGAAAAGCCGCTGAAAGCGGTCAATTTCGCCGACAGCGACAAGGCCAAGGTCGGCGACTGGGTGCTTGCCGTCGGCAACCCGTTCGGGCTCGGCGGTTCGGTGACGGCGGGCATTATTTCGGCGCGCAACCGCAACATCGATAGCGGTCCCTACGACAATTACATTCAGACCGACGCCTCGATCAACAAAGGCAATTCCGGCGGTCCGCTGTTCAACATGGACGGCGACGTCATCGGCATCAATACCGCGATCCTGTCGCCTTCCGGCGGCTCTGTCGGCATCGGCTTTGCGACGCCGGCGAATACCGTTCAGCCCGTTATCGGTCAGTTGCAGCAATTCGGCGAGACACGCCGCGGCTGGCTCGGAGTCCGCATCCAGAACATCGACGACGGGATCGCCGAAACGCTCAATCTCGGCGCGACGCGCGGCGCGCTTGTCGCCGGCGTCGACGACAAGGGACCCTCGAAGCCGGCGGGGCTGAAGGTCGGCGACGTGATCGTCAAATTCGACGGCAAGCCGATCAAGGAGTCGCGCGACCTGCCCAAGCTCGTCGCCGCGACTCCGGTCGGCAAGGATGTCGAACTCGTCATCGTGCGGGGCGGCAAGGAGCAAAGCAAGACCGTCAAGCTCGGCAGGCTCGAGGATGGCGAGAAAATCGCGTCGAAGGGCGGCGACAAGGAGAAGTCCGACAACGCCGGCGGGACGTCGCAGAGCGTGCTGGGGCTTGAACTGTCGCGTCTCTCGGATGAGTTGCGGGCGCGCTACCAGATCAAGGACGCCGTCAAAGGCGGCGTCGTCATCACCGCGGTCGATCCGCGCTCGGATGCGGCGGAGAAACGGCTTCATCCCGGCGAGGTGCTGCTTGAGGTCAATCAGGAAGCGGTGAGCGATCCGGCGGAAGTGGTCAAGAAGGTCAAGGCGCTGAAGAGCGGCGGCAAGAAGACCGCGCTGCTGATCGTCGCGAACGGCCATGGCGACGCCCATTTCGTGGCCTTGCCGGTCGAATAACCCCTTCCCCGTCCCCCCTCCCGCCAAGCGGGAAAGCGGACGCCAATGATCCCCTCACGGGGAAGATGAAACGCGCCTCACTTCGGCTTGCCCTTCACCGTGCGCGTGCCGGGCTTGCCGCCTGACGAGCGGCCTACCGGACGCGGAGGCGGCGCGCGCCCCAGCGGTCGCGCTTCGCCGCCGCCGAAATTATGCGGGCCCATATCGGCGTCGGTCGGTTTTCTCGCGCGGGTGCCGATCATCTCGCCGTCGCGGCGCGGCGCTCCCGCCCGCGCCTGACGCGAGAGCTGGATACGCAGCATCGGACTCGCTTCGCCGAGCAGCTCCGCGCGCTGCAGGCGCTGGATTTCGTCGCGCAGCCGCGCCGCCTCCTCGAAGGCGAGATCGGCCGCCGCCGCCTTCATGCGCTTTTCGAGATCGGCGATCGTCGCCGCGAGATTGTGGCCGGGCGCGATGTCATAGCCCGTGTCGACCGTCACGTGATCCTGCTCGGCGACCGAACCGAGAATATCGGCGATGCCGCGCTTGATCGAGGCTGGCGTGATGTTGTTCTCGCGGTTGTAAGCTTCCTGCTTGGCGCGACGTCGATTGGTCTCGTCGATCGCCCGCTTCATCGAGCCGGTAATCTGGTCGGCGTATAAAATTACCCGACCGTCGACGTTGCGCGCGGCGCGGCCGATCGTCTGCACCAGCGAGGTTTCCGAACGCAGAAACCCCTCCTTGTCGGCGTCTAGAATGGCGACGAGGCCGCATTCGGGAATGTCCAAACCTTCACGCAAGAGATTGATGCCCACGAGCACGTCGAAGGCGCCGAGCCGAAGATCGCGGATGATCTCGATGCGCTCGATCGTGTCGATGTCGGAATGCATGTAGCGCACGCGCACGCCGTTCTCATGCAGATATTCAGTCAAATCTTCGGCCATGCGCTTGGTGAGCACGGTGACCAGCGAGCGATAGCCGATCTGCGCCGTCGCCCGCGCTTCGTCGAGAAGATCGTCTACCTGGGCGCGCGCCGGACGCACCTCGACCATCGGATCGATCAGCCCCGTCGGGCGAATGACCTGTTCGACGAAGACGCCGCCGGTCTGATTGAGCTCCCAATTGCCGGGCGTCGCCGAGACCGCCACCGTCTGCGGCCGCATCGCGTCCCATTCCTCGAAGCGCAAGGGCCGATTGTCCATGCAGGACGGCAGACGGAAGCCATATTCGGCGAGCGTCGCCTTGCGGCGGAAGTCGCCCTTATACATGCCGCCGATCTGCGGGATCGAGACATGGCTCTCGTCGGCGAAGACCAGCGCATTGTCAGGCAGATATTCGAACAGAGTCGGCGGCGGCTCGCCCGGCTTGCGGCCGGTGAGATAGCGCGAATAATTCTCGACGCCGGCGCAGGAGCCCGTCGCCTCCATCATTTCAAGATCGAATCGGGTGCGCTGTTCGAGCCGCTGGGCCTCAACGAGACGCCCCGAACGGTATAATTCCTCGAGCCGCGCGCGCAGCTCCTCCTTGATCGCCTTGATC
>JBFXJV010000115.1:0-9111 GCA_050174515.1 Methylocystis sp. | reverse complement strand
GATGGCGGTAAAGGCCAACTCGGGACGAGATCGAAAAAGGGCTGCGATCGGGCCGCTTGACCAACGCGGAACGAAGAATACGCGAGCTCAACCGCAGCTTGGCGGTGGAGGCGATCATCGGCCACCTGAAAGCCGAGCGCCGCATGGGTCGGAACCACCTCGCCCATGTGGCGGGAGACGCCGCTAACGCAGTGCTCGCCGCCGTCTTTCACAACTTCAAGCGCCTGCTCGCAGGGTTGGCGCTTTTTTGCGCCGTCATCCTGAGCATCCTCGAAACCGCCCGCCTTTCAGGCCGAAGACCAATCGCCGCTTAAATCGCGTTCTTCACGGACGACTTCCCAGCGCACAGGGAGCACGTCCGGGCGTCCGCGAAAGAGCCGCCGAAAGAGCGTAACCTTGGCCTTGGTATCCGAACGCCGATTTATTTTGATCTTCACGCCAGCTCCGCGACCCCGCGTCCGATGCCACAGACAAGAATGGATCATTTGACCGACAGCCGGCGTATTGTGCTTTTGCACGCTGCGCCGCGTAAGGAGGGCGCCGTGAATCGTACAGAAACATTAAAAGGCGGCGCCGCGATCAGGATTGGCGACGCTTTTATCGCGCGCAAGCTGTTGCGCAAGGCGAGGACAAAGCCGGGCATGCCAGTATTGCGTTGCGATGCGCAAGGGCGACAGCTCAGTCTCGTGATCTCGAACGCGAGCCATCGGCGTTGTTGACCAGGCCGGAGAGAATGCAGCTAGCGTTCAAGATCAGGTTAGCTCGACATCGAGCGGAGCTTCCATCGGTCCCCCGAATTAAAGAACCGGTCGGCGCAAAAACATCGGCTCTTCCAGATGGCGGGCAAGCTAACGCTGCGACCGCGTCTTCAACGCTAAGCGGACGCGCCGGCAAGAACAGGGCCGTCTTGATCGAGATGCTGAATGGATCGGCGGGGACTTCGATCGATGCCCTGATGGGCGCATTATGGCGGCGATAGCGCAGCAGATCGCCATGACGGCATGGCTGCTCAGGACTCCATTACGTCGTCAAGGGCCATACAGTTTTTTAAGCTAGCCGCTCGTTGTAATGATTAATCACAAACATGCGTCGTCCTTCACTCTGTCAGCTTTTGCGCCGACAAAGGATCAACCACGTCACAAGCGAAAATCCCCGCTTGCAATGGCAACTGGCCGGTCCATAGTCTTAACTGTCAGATGAGTTGCGCCGCCGATCGCTCCGTCCTCCGGATCAAAATCGCAGACGACCGACAGGGCGTCCAATGATAACGGGATCATCATGGAAAACAGTCAGATCACGCGCGTGACTTCCGTCTCAATGCTCCTTTTTATTGTCCTGATTTGCTGCAAGTTCGGGCAAGCGGTCCTTGAGCCGGTCGTCTTTGCTGTCTTCATCATTGCGATTGCTTGGCCCCTGCAGAAGTCGATGCAGGCGAGAGTAGGAAAGGCCATTGCGTTGAGCGTGACGGTCGTAACGACCGCCGCGGCGATCATGGCGCTGTTTGCCCTGATCGCCTGGGGCGGCAGAGAGGTGTTGGAGTGGGCCAGACAGAATCTCGACCGCATCCAGGAAACTGTGATGACATCCACGTCCTGGCTGGAAGAGCACGACATTTTCGTCTTCACGCTCATTGCGGAGCAGTTTGACACCGCCGCGGTCATAAGGCTTCTTCATATCGTCGCCGTGAGAGCAAACACGATTTTAGCCTTCGCAGTCATCGTGCTCGTCTATGTAATTTTGGGACTAGCGGAAACTGAAGCTGTTCGGGCGCGGATTGCATCCCTCGAAAATCGGGAGACAGGCCGGCGCTTGCTCGAAGGCGGCAGGAAGATAGGTGAAAAGTTCCGCACCTATATGTTCGTCCGAACAATCGCCAGCATTGCGACAGGTCTCGCGGTATGGGGTTTCGTCCAGTTCATGGAATTGGAAATGGCTGGAGCATGGGGCGTGCTGACCTTTGCGCTGAACTACCTGCCCTACATTGGCTCCCTCATCGTCACTGCGCTTTTGCCGCTTTTCGCCTTCGTGCAGTCCGGCTCAATTGAAACGCCGTTGTTCGTTTTTTTGGGAGTGTTGGTGATCCAATTCATCATCGGGAGCTATCTGGAGCCGGTGTTTTCCGGATCAGCTCTATCGATCTCCCCGCCGATCGTCCTTTTTTCGATTGTTCTTTGGACTTTCCTTTGGGGCGCGCTTGGGGCGTTTCTCGGCGTCCCGCTTTCGATTGCGACGCTGACGATTCTCGAACAATTTCCGTCGACCCGATGGGCGGCGGAGATATTCTCAGGAGGGCGGCCCAGCGCATCGCCTCGCCAACCCGCCTGAGCGGCGACGCAGATGTTTCAATGCTTTGCTGCGCAATCCAACCGACCGCACCGCCGACCGGACGCGTGCGTGTACGCCGGGCGGCGCGCATATTGAAAAATCCCGGTCAGTTACGGCGGGTAAACCGTATGGCTGCAGCGGTCGAATTCAGATAAGACAACAGCCTGGGCTTGCGCAGAGAGGCGTCAAATGCTTTGGCTGATCCGATTCCTTGGCTTACTGTCCCAAGCGGTTTTCCTGGAATTCTTGCACATCTTCGGTTTGATCGTTTTTCTGCTCGCTGTGCTGCTCGGCTATTTCAGGGCTCCCTGGTGGATTGCCCCCGTGCTTGCCGTCGCCAGCGGGTTCTTCGCGAACAGGTTCGTCGATCTCACTTATTTGACGGAAATATTCCGCAGGGCGGTGTCCGCCAATAATCGATGGGCTTTCGTGATCGTCGTCTATTTCGCGATCACGATCGGCGGCTATCTTGTTGGCCTTTTGGGGCGTTTGTTCATGAGGCGCGCGAGGCGGTCCTAGGACGACGCTTGACGGGGTCGCGCCCGCGAATGCACTGTCCCGACGATCGTTGCGCAGCGGCGCGCGCATACTCTGGCGCAAAAGCTGCTTGTTTTTTCTTCGGGCTTCTTGACGCTTGTAGCTTGGCGCATCGCTCTTGTTGGCGCAGTCGAGCGAAAGCCGTTCCATCAGCGATACGACCGCTTCTTCGGGGATCGCGCCCCGCCTGCCCCGGCAGGACTTTTGGGCGTCGCCCTCGTCGGGCGATCCGGCGGCGACTCCGGGGCGGGCTGTTGCGGCGATTGCAGGCGCTCTCCGTTCAGCCCGGTTGCGTCGCTGTCTGACCGCGGCGGAAGGTTCTCCTCAATGCGTTGCGCCATATAGGGAAAGAACGGGTTCGACGACATGCGCAGTAGCGCGTCGAGACTGACGATCAGCGTCCCCCGCTCGCCGCGTGGCGCCAGCGAACCCAAATGAACGCCAAAGTCCTCGGTTTGATCCGGCGTAAGTCCATAGAGAGAATCGCTGAGCGGAAATGGCAAAGCGACATGCGAGAGCGAGAACACGCCTTTGGGGTAATGAAGCCCCAGCAGTTGATTCCGTGCAGCCGTCGAACCCGCTTCGACGACGCGCTCCACCGCATCGTCGGTTCCTTCGCCGGCGTTCGTTAGGATCGTCAACCGGTAGGTTCTGACGCCTGGGGGCACGATCCGCGAGAGCGCGGCATCGGCGGAGGGTCGAATCAGCGGACCGAATTTGACGTTGCGGTTCACGTCGAACAAGACGAGTTCGCTTCCGTTCGCAGGCACATGGTCATAAAGCCCGGAAAGCACGGCTTGAGTGCTGACCGTAAAATCCATGACGGATTGGAACGTCAGGATTGGCGGCAGCGCGGTCAGCCGCCCCTCTCGTCGCGCCAGCGATATTTGGGTTCCGAGCGCATCCGTGAGGCGATAGGACTGGCGCGCGCCATTCACGGGAAAAGAATTATACTTGAACGGATTGAATTCAGGCAGCACGCTCAGCCAAGCCGCTTTCGCGAAGGCGGGAAGCACCGCCGGCAAGCCAGCCAGTCCGGCGAAACGCGCAAACCTTGTAATGCCCACCATCGGCGAGATCAGGACGAGACGATCGACCCGAGCGAGACGATCATCCTCGATGGCGTCGAGCGTATATTTCAGGGCAAGCGATCCGCCATTCGAGAATCCGACGATATGCAACGGAGCTGGTTCAGGCGCGCGTCGCCGCGCCTCCCTCACGGCAAGACGCGTCGCGGCCAACCATGTCGTCCATTCCACGTCGGTCAGCGCCGCCGGCACCGTGCCGTGTGCGGGCAGCCTGATCGCGACCGCGACGAACCCATGATCGCGGTAGCGCGACGCAATGTGGCGTAAGCTGTATGGTGAATCGGTTAATCCGTGCAGGAGAACGACTGCGCCGACCGGCGGTCCTGCGGGTTCGAAAAGATAAGTCCGGTTCCAATCCTGCAAAAAGCGGCGCGGATAGACCGGGCTGCCCTCAAAGTAACGATTAAAGGGAACCTGCTCCTCCGACGTCAGCTGCTGACTGACGTTGACGCGTAGCGAGTCGAATATTTTCGATTCTGCCTCAAGATAGGTCTGCCAGTCGGCGGAATCGATTTCTTTCTCGCTCAATTCTTGCGGCACGAATGTATGCCAGACGTCCAGCGGCAGCCCGCGCTGAGAGTTGTAGATGCGTACGGCGAGAAACGCGACGACGAACAGGCTCAGCAAGATCACGAGCCATTTTACTGTCTTGAGCGCCATCCCCAGCATCGTCTGTCCTTAGCTGATACGACAAATCGTCCGCCCGAGTCTGTTCGGCGCGCAAGAGCTGCTTGCTCAAATAGTCGCGCCTACGCAAACTATAATTCATTCGGACCGGGACTACCGGACAAATCGACCTGGCGCTGTGGAAAAATGGGCAAGCGGTCTTGAGTTCTGGCGGACATTCGGATCGATTGATCGCTGACACAGAGGTGGGGCTTTGTGGATATGATGCGCGATGCGTCGACACGCACCGGCCCGCCACGTCCACGTCCGCCGCGAGATAGACAAAGCCGCGCCGCATCGGGACCAGGAGATGTCCATCACCCAGACATGGCTGCGGTCGATCATCTTTTAGCGCTCAGCAGGCCGGCCTTGCCGAGCGCGCCGGAATAAAGATCGTTCTCGAACTTCAGCTCGCCGATCTTGGCGTGAAGCGCCTTCAAATCCACGGCCGCTGCTTTCGACTCCGTCTTCTCACCTTGATCGCCGCCAACGCCACTTTCGCTTTGAAGGTCGAGAATGCGTCCGGCGGCTTCGCTTCGTCATCCAATACTCGTGAGTCACGCCGAGAACCCTCACCGCTGTCAGGCGGAAAATCCACTCAAACTACTGCCCCAAATTCCGAGGCCGGCTCTGTAATCAGCCAGAAATCGTATGACTGCGCCTTTTTACTTGCGGAGCTGTAAGCTAACTATGGCGAGGGCGCATCAAGATGATGATTCGCTTGTCGATGGTAGAGTATGCCAGTGTCTTTGGACATCCTTATTCCGTTTGCGTTGAAGTCGAGTATCGTTCTGAGCCTGCTTGGTATTGGCCTGAATTCTCAGCCCAGCGACGCTACCTACCTCCTCCGCCGACCCGCTCAACTTGCGCGATCGCTGCTCGCGATGAACGTCATTTTGCCTGTATTCATAGCGACGATCATGGCGGCTTTCGATCAGAATAACGCCGTGGAAGTCTCGCTTGTCGCGCTTGCCGTCTCACCGGTTCCGCCTATTCTCCCGAAAAAAGCAAATCAAGGTACATGGTGAACGATCCTACGCTATCGGATTGTTGGTTGTCGCCGGCGCGGTGGCGGTTATTTTTATTCCACTCGCGGTTGAATTGCTCGGTCAATTTTTCCAGACGCCAGTCCATATGCGGGCGTAGCCAATTGCTCGGTTGGTTCTCATCACCGACCTTGCGCCATTGTTGACGGGAATGCTCGTCCGACAATTTATTCCTGTGATGGCTATGCGAATCTCGAAATCTGTGACGCTTGTCGCCGCAGTGCTCCTCGTGGTCAGCGTTGTACCGCTTCTATTCACCGCGTGGCCAGCCATCTTCGCTCTCGTCAGCAATAGCACAATCCTTGCCATCTCGGCATTCGTGCCTGCCGGTCTCGCCGTTGGACACATGCTCGGCGGTCCCAATCTCCATGATCGGGCCGTGCTGGCCCTTGCAACTGCGACACGACATCCCGGCATCGCGTTTGCGTTTGGTTCGACGAACTTTCCGGAGCAAGGTGAGGTGCAACCAGCGATCCTGCTTTACGTAATCTGTTGCGCAATCCTTACGATGCCTTACGTTATGTGGCGCAGGCGCGTGTCTTCTTCGTCAGTCTCGTAGACGCCGGGTCGTCCTCCGCGGGCGCAAGCAAGAATTTTGTTGGAACGCGACCGTGTCGGATAACGCTGCCGCCTGCCGGAGAATCGTCACACATGCATGATCGCCGAAGCGGCAACCTGCAATCACGGAGTGTTTCCTCAAGCAAGGTTGATAATCAGTCGCAAGACCGGCTGAAGAACCGAGCGCGACGCAGTGAGGCGTGGTCCGATCCAGAGAGAATACATGGTCATTCGGGCGTCACCAATCCTTGCATGGACCAAGTTCGGCTGGATCTAAATTTACTTGCTCATTCTGACGCAGCGATGGAGCCTTGCCGATATGACGCGCGACACAGTCCTTGTGGATCTCGCCTTACAGGGCGGCGGCGCCCATGGCGCCTTCACATGGGGCGTTCTCGACCGCTTGCTGGAAGAGCCCTGGCTCCAGATTGAAGGGATCTCAGGCACGTCGGCCGGAGCGATGAACGCCGCAGCTCTGATCAGCGGCTATGTCGATAATGGCGCAGACGGCGCCCGCGCGGCGCTCGGGCTTTTCTGGCGGCGCGTATCGGAGGCCGCGCGGCTCAGTCCCTTGCAACGGAATCCAGTCGACGTGTTGATGGGTCGCTGGTCGCTGGAGGCTTCGCCTTTCTTCATCGCGACGGACATCCTGTCTCGTCTATTCTCGCCCTATGATCTAAATCCGAAAGGCGTCAACCCACTGCGCGAAATTCTGGCGGAAACCGTCGATTTCGAGCGGATTGCGCGCGCGCGGATGAAGCTTTTCGTCACCGCAACAAGCGTGTCGACGGGCCGCGCCCGCGTCTTCAAGAACGCAGATGTGACGCCGGAAGCGCTTCTTGCGTCAGCCTGCCTGCCGACCATGTTTCAGGCCGTCGAGATCGATGGCGAGTCCTATTGGGACGGCGGTTATTCGGGCAATCCGACGATCACGCCGCTCATTCGCGAGTGCGAGTCGACGGATACGATCCTCGTCCAGATCAATCCCATCGAACGCAAGAACACGCCTCGGTCGGCGACCGAGATCTTGAACCGGCTCAACGAGGTGTCGTTCAACGCGGTCTTGCTCAAGGAACTGCGCATGATCGCCTTATTGCGGCGCGCCGCCAATCCAGGAGACGAGGAAGGCTCACGCTGGGCGGGGATGCGCATTCACCGGATATCGACCGAGATGATGACGCAGCTCAACGCATCCTCCAAACTGATCGCGGAATGGGATTTTCTCTGCATGCTGCGCGACGAGGGTCGCCGGTCGGCCGAAGCGTTCCTTAGTCGTCACGAGCGTGACGTCGGCGTCAATTCGACTCTTGACCTTGACGGGTTGCTAGAGAGGATCTGACCTGATGGGACTCGCCGGAATTCTTGCCGCGCTTTGCGGATTCATTTGGTTCGCATATCGAGGTTGGAGCGTATTGCTGCTGGCGCCTGCGGCGGCGCTGATCGCTGGCGCATTGGACGCAAACCTTCATGGGCGGCGCGTCGCGCTTCGTATCGCAATTTTTTCCGATTTTTCTTGTCGGCGCGCTTTTTGGGAAACTGATGGATGACAGCGGTTCAGTTTCTGCGATCGCGAACTTTATGGCCGAGAGACTTGGACCGCGCCGCGCCATGCTCTCCGACGTGCTTGCCGGCGCCTTCGTAACTTATGACGGCGTCAGCCTTTTCGTCGCATTTTTCGTGTTAGCGCCGATGGCGCAGAAGCTGTTTCGCAATGCGGCCGTGCCGCGCCGGCTGGCTCCCGCCGCCATCGCGCTCGGAACCTCAACATTCACGATGTCGGCGCTGCAGGGGACTCCGGCGATTCAAAACGCGATCCCGATGCCCTTCTTTGGAACGACGCCCTTCGCCGCCCCGGGACTTGGCGTCGTCGCCAGTCTCCCGCATAACGGCGCTGTTGTGACTCTGCTCGCGGTTGTGGCTACACGCACAAGGAAAGCTATCTCGATATCGTCGTGGTCGCGATCGTTGGCGCCGTCATCGTCCTCGGTTCGGCGTTCGGTTCATTTTGAGCGACCTCTCCGAGGCGAACGCGCGGAGGCCTCACGAGAAACCGTCCGCCCGCTCTCCTTGCTGCGCCTTACTGCGCCGGCGTCTCCGGAGCCATCGTCCGTGTCGGTCCGGTGCGGCGGACGCGCGCGCGACGGCGTCGCCACCCTCTGCTCGAGCGACCCGGACGGGGCGAGCGCGGCTGATGGTGGAAGGTGGTGAACTGCCGCTCCTGCGCGTCGGCATCGTCCGGAACCAACGCCGCGATCGGCGCTGCGACCGCCGTCGCAAAAAGCGCTGTCAGCAGCGAACGACGCGAGAGTTGAGACGTCTCGTCAAGATTTTCCGTCGTCATAATGTTTCCTCTCCCTGGCTTTATTACGCTGTAGTTCTGCATAATGCTTGAACCTTCGCAATCACATTTGTATACGTGACGTAGTAGCTGGCGCAAGACAGAATTTGTGCAGCTGAGGTCAGCGACGGGCGGCTAGTATGCCGCATCTATCATAACTGCGGGTTTCGGAGGCGTCGCACTCAGTGCAACACCGACTGCCCTTGCCAATATGACTGCGTTATCGAAAACGCATGGTGCCGCCCTGCCGTTTTCTTAAACTTGCAGCTGGTCTCCACGTTCTTCATAGATCTCGCCAACGCCGCGGCGATTCGCCTTCTAGTTCGTAGAGCGTGAGCGACCCGTGCCAGGATTGGCGAGCAAATACTGGAAGATGCTCGCTCAAGAATTGTCGAGGTCTAGCTTTGACAGTAAGGGTCGAGTGACGGCCGCGCGGCCAATAGATCGAGACAAAATAGGTCGCGCCGACGCCCTCGGCTGGATAGCAAACGGCTCTTATCTACCCAGGCGGCGCATATGACGGTTCCGGCACGTTCCGGCAAGCTGTTTGCTT
>JBFXJV010000114.1:0-9128 GCA_050174515.1 Methylocystis sp. | reverse complement strand
AGCGAGGTCGAAACCCCGTTCGGATAAACGGTGTCGTCCTCGAGCCCCTCGGGTTCGAGGAAAATCTGATGCGCGTCGCGGTCGGCGAAACGCGTGACCTTATCCTCGATCGAGGGACAATAGCGTGGACCGGGTCCGGAAATCGCCCCGGTGCGCAGCGGCGAGCGATGCAGATCGTCCAGGATGATCCGATGCGCGGCTGGCGTCGTGCGGGTGACGGCGCAGGCGATCTGGCGGTTTTCGATCGCCGTCGTCAGATAGGAGAAAGGCTCGGGCGTCGGATCGCCCCATTGTTCTTCCAGCGCCTCCCAGCGGATGGTGCGGCCGTCGAGTCGAGGGGGCGTGCCGGTCTTGAGTCGCGATACCGCAAACTCGACCGCACGCAAACGCCGGCTAAGGGCGTTCGAAGGCGCATCGCCCATCCGGCCGGCAGGCGTCCGCGCGTCGCCGATATGGATCACGCCGCCGAGGAAGGTGCCGGTGGCGATGACGACGGCCGAGGCCCGGATGTCTTCGTCAGGCGTGACGACGCCGCGAATTTCGTCGCGCTCGACCAGAAGATCTTCGGCGGAAGCTTCGACGATGGACAAATGTTCGGTCTCGGCCAGCGCGGCCTGCATCGCCGCGCGATAGAGCCTGCGGTCCGCCTGGGCTCGCGGACCGCGCACCGCCGGGCCCTTGGAGCGATTGAGCACGCGAAACTGAATGCCCGCGGCGTCGGCGACGCACCCCATCAGCCCGTCGAGCGCGTCGATTTCCCGAACCAGCTGGCCCTTCCCCAGCCCGCCGATTGCAGGATTGCAGGACATTTCGCCGATTTTTTCGCGATTCTGGGTGATAAGCGCGGTGCGCGCGCCAAGCCGCGCCGCCGCGGCTGCCGCCTCGCAGCCGGCGTGCCCGCCGCCGATCACAATCACGTCGAAATGCTTCATGCGCGAAAAATTCATTCTGCCTGTTTCACGTGAAACATATCATTTGCCAATGCAGAAACGGGAGAAAACCGCATCGAGCACCTCCTCGACATCAACGGCGCCGACAATCCGCCCGAGCGCGCGAGCGGCGCGGCGCAGTTCCTCGGCCTGAAGTTCGAGCGGCGCGGCGCCGTTCATGACGGATTCGACGCCTTCCGACGCCTGCACCAGCGCCAGACGGTGCCTTTCCCTGACGATCAGCGCCTCGGACCCGTCGCCGAGGCGGGCGCGGGCGCGCATTTCGATCACGGCGGCCAGAGCTTCGAGTCCCTCCCCGCGTAGCGCGCAAATCCCGATTGCGCCCTCCGGCGCCGGCCGCAAATCAATCTTGGTGGCGACGCGGATCGTCTCGATCTCTCCGCCCGGCGGCTCCTCGCCTGAGTCCGACAGCCACAGCGCCAGATCGGCGGACTCGATCCGCGCCAAGGTTCGGTCGACGCCGATCCGTTCGATCTCGTCCGCCGCCTCCCGCAACCCCGCCGTGTCGATCAAGGTGACCGGCAGGCCGCCGATGTCGAGATGAGCTTCGATCATGTCGCGGGTCGTGCCGGGAATCGGCGAGACGATGGCGAGCTCGCGCTGAACGAGAGCGTTGATCAGCGTCGATTTCCCGGCATTGGGCCGTCCGAGAATCATCACGACGAAGCCGTCGCGCATCCGTTCGGACGCCGGAGCGAGCCGCAGCGCCGCGCGCATCTCCTCGGCGAGCGGCGCGAGCAGCGCCGAGAGACGCGCCGGAGAGAAAGCGCCGACACCGGCCTCGTCGCTGAAGTCGAGCTCGGCTTCGAGAAGCGCCAGCGCTTCAACCAGCGCCGCCCGCCAGCCTTCGACCTTGCGGCGCAAAGCGCCGCCCGCGACCCGCAGCGCTTGTCGACGCTGCGCATCGGTCTGGGCGTCGATAAGATCTGCAAGCGCTTCGGCCTGGGAGAGATCGAGCTTGCCGTTGGCGAAGCTGCGGCGGGCGAATTCGCCGGGGTCCGCCGGCCGCAGGCCGGGGAGTCGCTGCAACGCGGCAAGCGTCGCCTCGACGACGGCGCGCCCGCCATGGAGCTGTAGTTCGGCGTAATCTTCGCCGGTCGAGGACGCCGGGCTTGGGAAAAACAGCGCAATGCAGCGGTCGAGCAATTCGCCGGCGCCGGGATCGCGCAGGACCGCAAATGTCGCCCGCCGCGGCTCCGGGATGTTGCCGGTCAGCGCCTTGAGCGATTCCCCCGCCCCCGGCCCCGAAATCCGGATGACGCCGATCGCCGCGCGCCCAGCGCCGGTTCCGAGCGCGAAAATCGTGTCGCGCGAGATCACGGGGCGCTCGCCGCTTCCACGAGATTTCTCAACGGCCTGCCCGGGCTGAACAGTTTGCGGCCAAAAATGCTGCGTCGCACAAAATGCCGCTTGCGGTACCATAACACGACGCCGCAAGGCGTGCGCTGATTGA
Source organism: Methylocystis sp. (assembly GCA_050174515.1). Lineage (GTDB taxonomy): Bacteria > Pseudomonadota > Alphaproteobacteria > Rhizobiales > Beijerinckiaceae > Methylocystis. Next base: position 6,725 of record JBFXJV010000114.1, on the reverse strand, counting down.
CGACCGTCCGGCCTACAGCCTGCATCACGGGTTGCGCGTCGCGCCCTAAATCGCGCAGAACCCAGGTGATCGTTCCCACATTGGCGAAATCGCTGAACATGCGCGCCTCTATTCCTTTCGTCGCTAGAATGCGCAAGGCCAGTCCGGCACAAAGACATATGCAGATGCGAACGATATGTCGCCGGCTCGACGCCGCAGACGCCGAAGTCTTTCAAGCGCTGCGGCTCGAGGGCTTTCGATATGAGCCTCGCGCTTTTCGCTTCGCGCCGGAAGATGAAGCGCATCTTGAATCGGACATTGTCGCCGCGCGTCTTCAGCGCGACTTCGTCATCGGCGTCTTCAGCGACGCAGACTCGCAATTGATTGGCGTCGGCGGACTCGCATGGAGCGACGGCGTCAAAACGCGCCACAAGGCGCTGCTCTACGGCATGTATGTGAAAGCGCCTCATCGCGGATCAGGCGCCGCCGACGAGATCATGAAAAGACTGATCGACGAAGCGAGCGAGAAGGTCGAAATCGTGACGCTCACCGTCGTCTCGTCGAATCTCCGCGCGCTACGCTTCTACGAGCGATGGGGATTTCGCGCCTATGGCGTCGAAGAACGCTCGGCGAAAAACGGCGACGATGATTATCTCGATGAAACGCTGATGGCGCTGCGCTTCAACGATTACAACATGCGCGCATGCAACGGTGGTCCGAACAACGCGCCGATCCGCTAAGCGTCACGTATTCATCGAATCGAAGAAGCCCTGGTGGTTCTTGGTCTCGCGCAGCTTGCCGAGCAGGAATTCGAGCGCGTCGACCGTGCCCATCGGATTGAGGATACGGCGCAGCACATACATTTTCTTCAAAATGTCGGGCGCGACCAGCAGCTCTTCCTTACGGGTGCCGGAGCGGGTGATGTCGATCGACGGGAACACGCGCTTATCGGCGACCTTGCGGTCGAGAATGATTTCGCTGTTGCCGGTACCCTTGAATTCTTCGAAAATCACTTCGTCCATGCGCGAGCCGGTGTCGATCAGCGCCGTCGCGATGATGGTGAGCGAACCGCCTTCCTCGATATTGCGCGCCGCGCCGAAGAAGCGCTTCGGACGCTGCAATGCGTTGGCGTCGACGCCGCCCGTCAGCACCTTGCCGGATGACGGCACCACGGTGTTGTAGGCGCGACCCAATCTCGTAATCGAATCGAGCAGGATCACCACGTCGCGGCCGTGTTCGACGAGACGCTTCGCCTTTTCGATCACCATTTCGGCGACCTGCACATGGCGCACCGCCGGTTCGTCGAAGGTCGAGGACACGACTTCGCCGCGCACGCTGCGCTGCATGTCGGTGACTTCCTCGGGCCGCTCATCGATCAGAAGAACGATGAGATAGCATTCCGGATGGTTGGTGGTGATCGACTGCGCGACATTCTGCAACAGCACGGTCTTGCCGGTGCGCGGCGGCGCCACGACCAGCGCGCGCTGCCCCTTGCCGATCGGCGCGACGAGATCGATGACGCGGGACGAATAATCCTTCTTGGTCGGGTCTTCGATTTCGAGCTTCAAGCGCTCGTCCGGATAGAGCGGGGTCAGATTGTCGAAGGGCACCTTGTGGCGCACCTTTTCCGGATCTTCGAAATTGATGCTGTTGACCTTCAAGAGCGCAAAATAGCGTTCGCCCTCCTTAGGACTGCGGATCATGCCCTCGACCGTGTCGCCGGTGCGAAGGCCGAATTTCCGGATCTGCGACGGCGAGACGTAAATATCGTCGGGACCGGCGAGGTAATTGGCGTCGGGCGAGCGCAGGAAGCCGAAGCCGTCCTGCAGCACTTCGACGACGCCTTCGCCGACGATTTCGACGTCGCGGCTGGCGAATTGTTTCAATATGGCGAAGAGCAGCTCCTGCTTGCGCAGGAGGGAGGCGTTTTCGACTTCATGCTCTTCGGCGAAAGCCAGGAGTTCGGAGGCGGACTTGGCCTTCAAGTCCGAAAGTTTGATTTCCCGCATTCAGGATGAACCTTGGGGTTTTGCGCGCAGGTGGAGAGGAGCCGGGGATAAGCGGTGGTGGGGCGGGGACAGGGCCTTCCGGAGCGCCGGCGGAAATTCCGGCGATGCCGCTATAAGCAGACACGGGCCTCAGAGGGATAAAGCTCCCTTAGACAATTTTTAGAAGCGAATCAAGAGTGGCCGTTGGTCTTGGAAAAGGCGGTCCGATCCAGCGCCGCGACTCTCTCAGTCGTCTCCGCCATCGCCTGCCCGGTCGGCCGCCGCCAGTCAGAACGGCCTGACGATGACCAAAATCACGACGCCGATCATCAGCAATGTCGGCAGCTCATTGAGAATGCGATAGTAGCGCGGCGAATGAATATTGGCGTCTTGCGCGAAACGGCGCATCAGCGCGCCGTCGTGAACATGCGCGGCCGTGAGCAGCACGACCAGCGTCGCTTTGGCGTGAAACCATCCCGACGACAGCGCTCCTCCTTCGACCGCAAGATAGAGTCCGGTGATCCAGGCGACAATCATCGCCGGCGTCATGATGTAGCGATAGAGCCGCCGCTCCATGGTCTTGAACGTATCGGAGAGCGCGCCGCCGCCGGCGCTCGCGTGATAGACGAAGAGCCGCGGCAGATAGAGAAGCCCGGCCATCCAGGAAATGATGGCGATGACATGCAGCGCCTTGATCCAGACATACATGCTCAGTCCCTCGCGCGCCGAACGCGGGCGACGAGGCGCTCGACGTTTTCGATTGGCGTCTGCTGCAATATGCCGTGGCCGAGATTGAAAATATGCGGCCGGCCTTCGAAGGCGGCAAGAATCGAATCAACTTCCCGATCGAGCGCCTCGCCTCCGGCGACAAGCGCCAGCGGATCGAGATTGCCTTGCAGCACGACGTTGGCCGTCGTTTGGGCGACAGCCCAGGCGGGATCGAGCGCCGTATCAATCCCGTAAGCGTCGGCGCCGATCATCTGCGTCAGCATCGGCAGATGCGCGTCGGCGCCGCGCACAAAGGCGATGATTGGCGTTTGCGGATGACGCGCCTTGACGCCTGCAACAATGCTGCGAACCGGTTCCGCCGACCAGCGCATAAATTCATCAGCCGGCAGGACTCCCGCCCAGCTGTCGAAAATCTGCACGACTTCGATTCCCGCTTCGATCTGACGCGCGAGATAATCGATCGACGCCTCAACGACACGATCGATGAGTTTGGCGAAAACGTCGCGAAAACGATAGGCGAAGAGACGCGCCGGCGCCTGATCGGGCGTGCCCTGCCCGGCGATCATATAGCTCGCGACCGTGAAGGGCGCGCCGCAAAAGCCGATGAAGGCGACATCGGGCGGCAAGGACGACTTCACCAGTTCGATCGTCTCGAAGACTGGCGCAAGATGCTCGATATTGAACGCCCCGAGCCGCGCCGCCTGTTCCGGCGTTTCAATCGGTTCGAGCCGAGGCCCCGCGCCGCTTTCGAATGAAACCTGCTGACCCATGGCGTCGGGCACGACAAGAATATCGGAAAAGAGAATCGCCGCGTCGAAATGAAAGCGCCTGATCGGCTGCAGCGTCACTTCCGCGGCCTTCTTCGGCGAATAGCAGAAATCGAGAAAGCTCTTCGTCGTCGCGCGAACCTCGCGATATTCGGGAAGGTAACGGCCGGCCTGACGCATGAGCCACAAGGGCGGGACCCTTCGCGCCTCTCCATGCAGAACCGAAAGAAGCGCCTTGTCCTCCGCCATCGCGTTCAATCCATCCCTATCGCTGATTGGAGTCGGCGTAGCGCGAAACGGCGTTAAAACAAAATTCATTTTGAAAGGAATTTGATTCTTCAATTGGTCTGGAGCGATGCAAAGGTTAATTTTCATTGACCAATCGCCCACAGCGTGTCCCGGAACGCCGTGCGTCGTCGAAATGCGCGGGAAAATTCCAGACAGCGAGTGGAATCATCGATATATCGAAAATTCTTGAGGCCGCTATCTGTGGATCGCCTGTGAATCCCTTCTGCGCCAGCCTTATATGGAATTCTTTCGACAGGTTTTTGCCTGTTGAGCGTTCGGCCTGCCTATTCCCGCTGACCGAAGCGCGGCGGTTGTCGCCTGCGCTTTATCCCCGTTCTTCGGCTTACATAGGAGGGCTGTGGATGTGAGCGAGCGCTCGGCCTCGCCCTTCTGGCGCGAATCGGCGCCGCTGATTCTCGCCTCGAAAAGCGCCGGTCGACGGCAGGCGCTGCTGTATTCCGGCGTTCCTTTCGAATCGATCCCGGCCGATGTCGATGAGCGCGCGATCGAATCGCGGTTGGAGACGGCCGACCCCGACACGATCGCTTCAGCGCTCGCGCGGGCCAAGGCGCTGGCGATATCCGCCAAGGGTCGGCTGGTGCTTGGCGCGGACCAGGTGGCGAGTTGCGAAGGCAGGATTTTCGGCAAGCCGGCGGATATGCGCGAAGCCGCTGCGCTGCTGCGTTTTCTGTCGGGTCGGCGACACCGTCTGCATTCGGCGATTGCGCTCGCGCGCGACGGCGCGGTCATTTTCGAGACCGTCGCGATCGCTGATCTCGTCATGCGCGGGTTAACCGAGGAATTTATCGCCGCCTATCTCGCGGCCGTCAGGGAGACCGCCCTGACCTCCGCCGGCGCCTATCAGATCGAAGGCCTGGGCGCGCAACTCTTCTCGAAAGTCGAAGGCGACCACTGGACGATTATGGGCCTTCCGCTGCTCGAGCTGTTAGAGGCGCTCCGTCGCGAAGGAGCGCTCCTCTCGTGAGCAAGCAGAAAATGCTGCTCGTCGGACTGACGGGCTCGATCGGCATGGGCAAGTCGACCACCGCCGATATGTTCCGCGCCGAGGGCATAGAAGTGCTCGATTCAGATCGACTTGTGCATGATCTCTATAAAGGTCCGGCGGCGGCGGAAATCGAGCGCGCGTTTCCGGGCGTCGTCATCGACGGCGCCGTCGACCGTCAGCGTCTCGCCGCCCGCGTTCTCAATGAGCCCGCGGCGCTCAAGCGTCTCGAAGAGATTGTGCATCCGATGGTCTGGGCGGCGCGTGACGCTCTCGTCGAAGAACGCCGCGACAAAGGCGACCGAATCGTCGTCTTCGATATTCCGCTGCTGTTCGAAACTGGCGCGGAAAAGGATTTCGACGCCGTCGTCGTCGTCACCGCGTCCAAAGATGTGCAAAAGACGCGCGTGCTGGCGCGCGAGGGCATGACGGCCGAGAAATTTGCGTCCATTCTGTCGAAGCAGACGCCTGATGTCGAAAAACGCGCCCGCGCCGATTTCGTGGTCCATACCGACAAGGGCCTGGACGCCGCCCGTGAAGAGGTGCGTGATATATTGACCGCGCTTAAGGCGCGCTTGGCGACATGACGCGGCTTGAGCAATGGATCGGCCAGGGTTCGCTTAACATGCGCGAGATCGTTCTCGATACTGAAACCACTGGGCTCGATCCGTCGAGCGGCCATCGGGTCGTCGAGATCGGCGCCGTCGAAATCGCCAATCTCATCCCGACCGGCCGCTATTTCCATCGCTATGTCAATCCAGAGCGCGACATGCCGGAGGAGGCCTTCCGGGTGCATGGGCTCTCCTACGAATTTCTGGCGCAGCACAAGGTCTTCAAGGAGATCGCCGCGGAATTCCTCGACTTTATCGAGGATGTTCCGCTCGTCATTCACAACGCTGAATTCGATACGCGCTTTCTCAACGCCGAATTCGCGCTGATGAATTTACCGCCATTGGCCGGCGCGCGCATTGTCGACACGCTGGCGATGGCGCGTCGCCGCCATCCCGGCGGCCCCAATTCTCTCGACGCTTTGTGCCAGCGCTATGCGGTCGATCTCTCGCGGCGCGACAAGCATGGCGCGCTGCTCGACGCCAATCTTCTCGCTGAGGTCTATGCGGAACTCTGCGGCGGACGGCAGGCGGCGCTGTCGCTTCAGACTGTGCATGCCGTGCGCATCGCCGCCGCAGGCGACCTGTTGCGCCGGCGGCCGGAGCCTCTCGGGTCGCGATTGAGCGCCGAAGAAGAAAAGGCCCACCGCGCCTTTGTCGCGACGATGAAATCGCCGATCTGGGATCGATATCTCGAAGGCGACGAAGCGACGTCTACGCCCGCCTCCGGCTAATTCGCCGAAGCCGTCGCCTGGCCTGACGCTTCGGCGGCCTTTTGCTGATAGAGCGCGACGAAGTCGATCGGGTCGATATAGAGCGGCGGATAGCCGCCCTTGCTCGTGGCGTCGGCGACAATCTGGCGCACGAAAGGAAACAGCATGCGGGGGCATTCGATCATCACGATCGGATGCACCTGCTCTTCCGGAATGTTCAGCAGCCGGAACACGCCGCTATATTCGAGGTCGAGCTTGAAGAGGAGACTCTCGCCCTCGCCAGCCTTGCAGTCGAGCGTCAGACTCACTTCAAAGTCGGTCGGCGCCAGCTGCTTGGCGTTAACATTGACCTGGATCGCGATGTTCGGCGCATTTTCCTGCGGACCGAGCGAACGCGGCGCATTGGGATTCTCGAAGGAGAAATCCTTCAAATATTGAGCGAGCGAATTGAGGGCCGGAGCGCCGCCCGGCGCTCCTTCCGCGCCGTTGCCATTCGTATCGGTCATGTAAGGGCCTCCAGCAGAGCCGTTGAGACGAGAATTCGCGCCCGCCTAACACGTCTCTTAAATGCGAACAAGGCGCGTGTTTCTCAGCTTTCTTTCGCCGCGCTGCGCTGCGGCCTGACTCTTGAGGCGCGCGCTTCCCGCCGC